>JANWYL010000258.1 GCA_025056955.1 Sandaracinaceae bacterium
CCAAGATGGGCTTCGACCAGGGCTTCTCTTTCTTTTTCTGAAAGCTCTTTGAGTTCGATCCGAAGGGCGCGGTTCAAGAGGGCTTCGAGCCGTGGGCCAGGCCTTGTGCAAACCATGATGAGAAGCGGCGCATCGATTGGGTTTGCGAAAAGGCGCGATAAAAGGTCCAGGGTTGGTGCATCAGCAAACTGGGCTGAATCCACCCAGACCACGGTAGGCCTCTGTTCGGCGAGTCCTTTTAAAAAATCGCGCACAGCATGAAAAAGCCGCTGGGACTGATCCCGGATGCCTTCTTCTTTCTTGTTTGGAACCACAAGGGTTTCGAAGGCCTCAATTGCTGCCTCCCTTCGTTCGGCTGCTCGGATGATGCGCCCGACCTTTTGGCGAATCCTGCTACGGATCGTGTCGACATCAGCTTGCTCCTCGATTTTCCAGGCGTTTCGTAGAAGCTCGATCAACGCCGCATAGGGAATGTCTTCTGTGCCAAAGGGGCAATCCACGCGAATCAAAGTGGGGTCTGGCCGGAATCGTCCAATTGCAGCACTCACCAATGCGCTTTTGCCGATTCCAATGTCACCAACAATCACTACATAAGCGCTTACCCCTTGCGTGACCACGCCCTCATAGCACTCGACCAGGGCTTGGATCTCATCCAAACGGCCAACCAAACCGAATTGACTGGCGAGGGAGGCGGCTTCTCGATCCCGTTCCTCGCGGGTGCGAGCCCTCTTAAGCTGATAAGCCCTCAGGGGGCCAATTCCTTCTGCTTCTATGAATCGCTCTCCCCGCTCATCAAAGGCAAAAGAACGCCTTACCAAGCGGTACAATTCTCCGGTTGTCAAAACCTCCCCCCAATTTGCCCCTCGTGCCACGCACCTTGCAAGCTCAAAGACTTGGTTGTTTGGTTCAAAGCGAGGTGGAGAGGCAGGCATCCACATCGTCCCAACGAGCCCCCTTGCGATTCCGATGCGCACTGCAATTGGAAGCATCCCATCTGCCCTCATGCCTTCGATGGCTTCAAGCACATCCAAAGCGAGGCAGGCAGCGTGAAGTGGATCGTCGATTGACGCATTGCGCAGACCGATGATCAGGCGAAACTCTGCCTCCCCATCGCTCTGGTTCCACTCAAAGTGTGTTTCATATTTCCAAGCGATGTTTTCAATCACTTTCCGGACTTGCTCGACGAGCGGCGCATCCAAGCCCCTGCCTGTGTGATCACCCACATACCCAGAAAGCACGATCAGGTTGCGTCGTTCCTTTAATGGGGGAGCAAGGCCAGGATTTAGAGAAAAAACGGTGGGTTGCTTGCTGATCTCGAGTGGACTTCCCCGAGTTGCCTCATTTTGCATGAGAGCATCTCGCGGTCGGAGGGTGGCGATAAAGGCTTCGAGGGCCGATGGATCCACCCTCTGGTCATGAATCCAGCTCGAGATTGCAGCTCCAAACGCCCGACAACTTTCAAAGCGGTCCTCAGGATGAAGACGCGTTGCTTTTACAACCACGGCTTCAAGGGCTTCGGGAATTTCTGGATCCACAGTGCGGGGGAGTGTGATTCTCCCCTCACGCACTTCGTCAAGGATCGCAATTCCCTGCATTCCCGGGTACATTGGGCGGTTCATCAGGAGTTCAGCAAAAACAACCCCAAGCGAATAGATATCGCTTCTTCGATCCACCCTTTGCCCCTTGGCCTGCTCGGGCGACATGTAGCCAAATTTCCCTTTGATGACACCGGTTTCCTCGCTGATCATTTTCGCCCGCGCAATTCCAAAATCAGCGATTTTCACATTTCCATCATAGGAAATCAGGATGTTCTGTGGCGATACGTCGCGGTGGACGATTTCCATCGGCACGCCGGATTCGTCTTTGCGGTTATGAGCATATTCAAGCCCTTTGCACACTTCGAAGACGATGAGAGAGGCCACTTCATAAGGGATGCGCCTTCCCTCCCGGCGAGCGAGCTGTACAAGCTGGCCAAGGTCAAGCCCGTCCACGTATTCCATGGCCAGAAGGAACTCGTCTTGAACCTGCTCAAAGGCATAGACCTGCACGATGTTTGGGTGGTTGAGCCGAGTTGCGAGCTTGGCCTCGTCGACAAACATCGAGACAAAGCGGGGGTTGCGGGCAAAAGAGGGGAGGATCCGCTTGATCACCACAAGTTTTTCAATTGATTGGGCCCCTGTGTACTTGGCCAAAAACACTTCTGCCATCCCTCCAGAGCCAAGGCGCTGGAGGATGCGATAACGCCCAAGTGAGGTCGGAATTGCCGAAGATCCAATCATTTTCCCAGTCGTTTCACCCGAGTGGCCCAAAGGGAGGTGTTTGGGCCCAAAGGGAAATCATACACAAAAAATCGGGAAGTGTTCTTTGTGGAGTTGCGATACGATCAGAAGATGAAAAGCGATTTTTTGTTTTTGATCGTTGCCTCTCCTTCGGGGGCAGGTAAAACCACCTTGATTCACCTCCTTCTTGAAAGAAGGAACGATTTGGGCTTTTCTGTATCACACACAACCCGGAAGCCTCGTCCTGGCGAGCGCGACGGAGTTCACTACCACTTTATCGAGGCACAAGCCTTTGAGCAGATGATTGAGAGGGGTGCATTCATCGAGTGGGCATGGGTGCACGGTCACATGTACGGAACCAGCCACTCTGAAATCGCAAGGGCGAAGGAACAAGGAAAAAGAGGGATTGTCTTTGACGTTGACGTTCAAGGTGCTCGTCGCATCAAGGCCTTGTACCCAGAGGCGATTGCTGTTTTTATCTTGCCTCCAAGCTGGGAAGAGCTTAAGAGGCGCCTTCTGAATCGAGGCACAGAGAGCCCTCAAAGCCTTGAGATACGCCTTGAGCGCTCCCGAGAAGAAATCCTTCACTATGCCTTCTTCGACTACGTGATTGTCAATGACAAGGTGGAGCAAGCCGCAAGGGCCCTAAGCAGCATCGTTCTTGCAGAAGAGCACCGCACAAAGCGGCTTGCCCTCATGGCGGAAGGCTTGATCGAATCGATGAAAATCGAGCGAAATGGGAAATGAAGCCGTACCAAGAGCGCCAAGGGAAGGAAGCATCGGCCCGCCATCTCCAAGAAGGGGGCCGTATCAAGAGTAGGGTTGCACGTGTCTCCTACGGGCAAGACTTGCTTGCGCGCTTGTCAATGGATCCACGGGAAGCCCGCGTGGTGTGCGAATGCAACGACGTGCTGATTGGAGAAATTTTGGTTGCACTGGGCGAAGGAAAGGGGTTTGCAGAAATCCTCCATTTAACGGGCATAGGGAGAGGAGGGTGCCATGGCTTGCGTTGCCTGGTGCCAACTGCCCTCTTGGTTGCGATGGAGAGTGGCGAAAGCCCGGCCAAGCTTCGAGAACAAGCCCTCGCGCTTCTTGCCCAAAAGCACTTGGCCTCTTCTCAATCGAGCTTTTTTGGAGCTTTTATCGCGCAACTGCGCAGAAAAGAGTGAGCGGTTTTGATAGGTGGCTTGGAATTGTGCTTTGAATCCGATGCAACAAAACATTTAAAGCGAATGGGCACCCATGTTGCGTCATCTGTGGACCAAGTTTTTGGTAAGCCCACTTTTTGGTCGGAAGGCCGAGCTTTGCCCAAAACCTCGAGGGTTCGGCTTCG
>JANWYL010000259.1 GCA_025056955.1 Sandaracinaceae bacterium
CCCATCAAGACCCCCATCCGGACCACCGGCTTCCAAAACGAAGATCGGCGCATCCATCATCATGCCACCATCCATCTCGCAAAGCCTGCGGTCAACCTCTACCCTTCCACCTGCCTTTGTCGCAACCATGCAGATACCACACCCATCGTCAGAACAACTGCAATCATCCCCCATACGAAGCGCAATGTGACGTGTCACCACCCGGCCAGCCTCGTAGCCACCAGTCAAAACCGCTGATGCCCACTTGTTACCATCGCGGAACAACTCAATCTTCACCCAATACCTTCGATTCACATCACCGCCTTTTGGCGCAAGCGCAATGTGCCACGGGTGGTGCAGGAAAGCACCTTCGTGAGACCCTGCACGCATTCCATCTTCGCCACCCTCTCTCACCTGATACTTGATTTGGAGTTGCTGGCGATCCATTTCTTCTATTCCACATACCTGCACAGCAATCACGACCTGCGCAGAATCACCCTTCCCACAGCCAATCAAAAAAAACATCAAGCAAAAAACCTCGCTCCAAAACCACGCATGTAACCGCCCAAAAACACCTTTCATCCCCTCAAAAGAGCGCATGGCCAAAAGAATAGGTGCACTCCTCAAGTCGAGCAAGCGGGCCAAAATGGGCACTCACCCCTTCCGGATGGCCGCGTGGTATTCTTGAAGCGAGCGCACGCTCAATGAACTCTCCCTCCAGCTCCCAAGGGCCTGAACGAGGGCTGCTGCTGCGGCGATTGTGGTGCAGTAGGGAATCCCAGAAAGGAGGGTCTGGCGGCGCAAGGAGTAGCTGTCCCGGATGCTTTGGGCGCGTTCGGTTGTGTTGATGACCAAGTCGATTTCGCCGTTGGTGAGGGCATCAACGATGTGGGGACGGCCCTCGTGCACCTTGTTGATGATACGCGCTGGAACGCCCGCGCGTGCCAAGGCAGCTTGGGTGCCCCGCGTCGCCACAATCTCATAGCCAAGCTCGTGAAGACAACGGCCAAGCTCGCAGGCCGCAGGCTTATCGCTGTCCCGAACGCTCAAAAAAACCCGCCCCCTTTTGGGTAAGCGGGCGCCTGCTGCAATCTGCGCCTTGGCGAAGGCCATCGGAAAATCCGAGGCAATCCCCATCACCTCCCCTGTTGAACGCATCTCGGGGCCAAGGAGAATGTCCACCCCTGGGAATTTGTTGAAGGGAAAAACCGATTCCTTGACCGCCACGTGCGGCGGAAATACCTCACGGGTAAAGCCAAGTTCGCTTAGGGTTTTTCCAACCATCACTTTTGCCCCAAGCTTTGCAAGAGGTACCCCGATCGCCTTGCTCACAAAGGGCACTGTTCGCGATGCGCGTGGATTGACTTCAAGGACGTAGACCGCGCTCCCACGCACCGCAAATTGCACATTCATAAGCCCCACAACCCCAAGCTCCATCGCCAAAAGACGCGTCGCGCTCCGAATCGTTGCAAGCACTTCGGGAGGCAATGCGTGGGGCGGAAGCACCATCGACGAATCCCCAGAGTGCACTCCTGCCTCTTCGATGTGTTGCAAGATCCCCCCAATGACCACCTGCTTCCCATCCGAAATGCAGTCGACATCCACTTCGAGCGCATCTTCAAGGAATTGGTCGACCAAAATCGTTTGCCGCTCGGCATCTTCGACCGCTTGGAGGGCAGAAGCGAAGTATTCCCTAAGCTCTGCCTGTGAACGCACAATTTCCATGGCACGGCCCCCAAGCACATAGCTTGGGCGGACGAGCACGGGGTAGCCAATGCGCTCGGCAATCGCGTAGGCTTCTTCGACATCCCGCGCAATCCCCCCCAAAGGACGCCTGAGCCCAAGCTTTGCAAGCAAGGCATCAAACTGCTCTCGGTCTTCGGCACGGTCGATCGAGGCAGCTGGGGTACCAAGGATCGGCACCTGGGCCCGAGCCAGAGGTATGGCAAGTTTGAGCGGCGTCTGCCCCCCATATTGCACAATGACCCCCATGGGCTTTTCAACTTCAACAATTGCCAAAACATCCTCTAAAGTCAGTGGCTCAAAGTAGAGGCGATCGCTTGTGTCAAAGTCTGTTGAGACGGTTTCAGGGTTACAGTTGACCATGATGGTCTCAAAGCCAAGCTCCTTTAGGGCAAAGGCAGCATGCACGCAGCAGTAGTCGAATTCGATCCCTTGACCGATTCGGTTTGGCCCTCCGCCAAGGATCAAGACCTTTTTGCGTCCACTTGGGCGGGCTTCGCAGGACTTCCCCCAGGTCGAGTAGAGATAGGGGGTGTGGGCTTCAAACTCAGCCGCGCAAGTGTCGACGCGCGCATAAGTTCTTTCAATTTCAAGCTCGCGCCGCCGTGCCTCGATATCTTCCCGCCTTTCCCCTCGGAGATGGGCAATCTGCCTGTCTGAAAAGCCAAGGGCCTTGGCCTTGCGCAGGCCATCCGGATCGAGCTTCTGGCCTCGGCTCGCTGCAAGTTCTTGCTCGAAGCGCACGATTTTCCGCACCTCCTCGAGAAACCACGGATCGATTTTGGTCGCGCGCCTCACTTCTTCGAGCGTCGCCCCTACCCGAAACGCATCAGCAATGAACCACATGCGATCCCCAAGGGGAGTCGTGAGGAGCTCCAAAATCGCTTCGCGAAGTTCCGAGGGGCTGGCCCTGCCCTGAACATGAGCTCGGCCGCTCAGGTTCCAGGGCGTCCCAGGAGGCATCTGGCGCAAGGCCCTCATCTCGGAAGCAAGCGCCACATAGTGAACACGGTCGAGCAAGGACACAAGGCCATCTCGGCCAATCTCAAGCGAGCGGGCTGCTTTTTGCAAAGCCTCGGCGAAGGTTTTGCCAATCGCCATCGCCTCTCCAACCGATTTCATCTGGGTGGTCAGGCGCGGATCTGCTCCGCGAAATTTTTCGAAGGCAAAGCGCGGCCATTTAACGACCACGTAATCGATGGTTGGCTCAAATGCCGCGCTTGTCCCCGTGATGGGGCTTCGGAGTTCATCGAGCCGATAGCCAACTGCGAGCTTTGCTGCAATTCGCGCAATCGGATACCCAGTCGCCTTGGAAGCAAGGGCCGAGCTCCTCGAAACCCGCGGATTCATCTCGACCACAACCATGCGCCCTGTTTCTGGATCGACAGCAAATTGAATGTTGGCCCCTCCTGTTTCCACGCCAATCTCGGTCATGATCGCGCGCGCGGCATCCCGCATGCGCTGAAACTCCTTGTCTGTGAGCGTCATCGCAGGCGCAACCGTGATCGAGTCCCCCGTGTGGATTCCCATGGGGTCGACGTTTTCAATCGTGCAGATCACCGAAAAGTTATCTGCGGCATCGCGCATGACTTCGAGCTCAAACTCCTTCCAGCCCACGATGCTTTCTTCGATCAAGCACTCGTGAATCGGGCTTTGGGCAAAGGCCCAGCGGATCGCCGCCTCAAATTCCGTGCGGTTGTAGGCCATCCCCCCCCCACTTCCGCCCAAGGTGAAAGAGGGGCGCAAAATCACAGGAAAGCCGATTTCCCGAACCGCAGCCTCAGCCTCATCGAGGGTGCGGACCGTGCGCGCCCGGCAAACTTCAAGCCCTATTTTTTCCATTGAGCGCTTGAAAAGCTCTCTGTCTTCCGC
>JANWYL010000025.1 GCA_025056955.1 Sandaracinaceae bacterium
CTAGTTTTTTTGCCGCAACTTTGCCTAAGTGCGCCCCTCCTCTTTGCGCAAGCAGGAAGCCCAAGTGAAGGCCTCACCCTTTTTGAGAGGGAGGCCTTGGCATGGAGCGAACAGGTGTTTCGCGAAGGGAGGCAGGCGCAAGGGATTGTTCCCCTTTTGCGGCTATGGCGTGCGTACCCAAGCGTTCGCCCGGCATTTTTGAAAGAGCGCCTCGAAGCGATTGCCCACGACCAACGCCTTTTGCCGGCGATTCGTCTCTACGCCCAGCAGCTTTTGGGGCGTTTGGCTTTGCGCATGGGGGATCTTGAGGGCTCGCGCCAAACATTCGAAGCGCTGGGCTATATCCGCACTTGGCGTGTGATCGGCCCTTTTGACAACGAAGGCAAGGCTGGTTTTGCGCGCGAGGAGGCGCCCGAACGCCAGCAGATGGAAGCCCCTGATCTCGATGCCGAATACCAAGGAGCGATGCGTCCTGTGCGCTGGCGCGTGATGCCTGAAGTTGGCCACTACGGCTACGTGAGCTTTGATGCGCTTTTTTATCCAGACACCAACGTTTGTGCCTATGCCGAGACCTTTGTTCTTGCAGAGCGCACAAGGCCCCTGACCCTTTGGCTGGGAGCAGGTGGGGCCATTGCCGTTTGGTGGAATGGCGTTGAGGTGTTTCGAGATGACCACTACAGGCAGCCAGATCCCGATCGCTTCGTCGTTGTGTTGGGTGCCCACGCGGGGCCGAACAGGCTTCTCGTCAAAGTGTGCACAACGGAGATGACATGGGGCTTCTATGCCCGCTTGGCCGATGAGCACGGCGAACCCGCAAAAGACCTGCGCATTGTTCTCGACGCGGACTTCAAAGGCCTTCGAAAGGGGCATTCCCTCGCGCGCTTGCCCTCGCCTCCTGTTGCACCCCTTGAAGCCCTCGAGCGCGCAGCCCGTGGTCCGCGCCCCAACCCCCAGGCACTCGAAAACCTTGCCCTCTATTTGCTTTTTTCTGGCGCTGACGACCCTGCAGAAGGGCGGGCCAAGGACTTGGCGAGGCGGGCGGCTGAGGCTGCCCCAACTGTCGAGCGGCTTCTGCTTGCTGCTGATCTCGCTTCGGGGCGCAGCGAGGCCACAGCGTGGCTCGAGCGGGCGCTTCGGTTGGCTCCTGAGCATCCGAAGGCCCTTTTGGCATGGGCGCGTTTTGTGGCTTCCGGGCCTGCTCGCGAAGAGGCCTTGCGCATCATTGAGCGGATTCCAGAGGGCACCACTTCCGCCATTTATGCACTGGAAATCAAGGCCAACCTCTACGAGGCCATGGGGATGAAACAAAGCGTGCGAGCCATCTACCGCCAAGCGCTTGAGCGCACGGCGCGAGCGCCTGAGTGGGTTGAGCGCCATGCATGGGCAACCCAGGAGGCAGGGGCACGGGAGGAGGCTTATCAGTTGTTCCAAGAAGTGCTTCGGATTCGCTTCGATCAACGCGCAATCCGGGAACAGCTCATCGAGGAAGCCCTGGCGCGCGGCGATCGAGAAGTGATTTGGCGTGAGCTTGAAGCCTACAGGCGCCTCTACGACGACATTCCAGGTGCCATGGTGCAGCTTGCAGCGTGGTACGAAGCCCTTGGGCAGGAAGATTTGGCGATGGCGACCTATCGCCGTGCAATTGAGGTGCGCCCAGACCATCCCCAAAACCACGTGGCTTACGCTCGGGCCCTGCTGAGGGCAGGGAGGCGTGATCTTGCGCTTGAAGCCTTGCGCCATGCCCTCGAGCTGAGCCCCCAGGAAGTGGCTGCCCGCGAGCTCCTTGAGCTCATCGAGCCAGAAGAACGCATCGATGAGGCCTATGCCACCCCTCAGGAAGAGTTCCTCGATCGTTTGAGCCAAGAGAGCGGGTATCCCTTCGTGGTGCTTGAGGATTTAACAGTGAACACCGTTTATGAAAATGGGCTTGGCTCTCGCTTTCGACAATTTGTCGCGAGGGTGTTGGACGAGGAGGGTGCGAGGGCGCTTCGCACCCACGTTGTGCCATTTGATCCAGAGGTTCAGCGGGTGAGCCTGCGCATGGCGCGCGTTTACCGAAACAATCGGATTATTGAATCTGCTCGAACCACCGAACACATGGTAGGTGAGGGGCCTTATCGGATTTACTATGACATGCGGGAGTTTGTCATTACCCTTCCAAACCTCGAGCCAGGTGATGTGGTTGAGCTGCGCTATCGCATCGATGATGTTGCGGAACGCAACCGATTTCATGACTACTTTGGTGATCTCCACTTTTTTCAGGGCGCCGTGCCAATTGAAAGGATGAGATACATTCTCATCGGCCCGAAAAACAAGCAATTTTATTTTCATCGACCGAAGATTTCTCATGAGTTCAAAGAGCAAATTCAGGGTGACCACAAGGTGTATACCTTCATTGCTGATCGCATTTCCGCGCTTCACCCTGAGGAGGGGATGCCTGGGCCAACCGAAACGCGACCATACCTCCATCTTTCAACCTATCAAAATTGGGAGGAAGTTGGTCGATGGTGGTGGGGCCTCATTCGCGATCAACTGGAAGCCGATGAGCGGATCAAAGAGAAAGTACGAGAAATCACCAAAGATGCAACCGACATTCGCACCAAGGTGCAGCGGATTTACCGATGGGTGATCGACCACACCCGCTACGTCGGTTTGGAGTTTGGAATCCATGGGTATAAGCCTTATCGCGTCACCCAAGTGGTTGAGAGGGGGTTTGGCGATTGCAAGGACAAGGCTTCGCTGCTTTACGTGATGCTCAAAGAAGCCGGCATCGATGCTCACCTCGTTTTGGTCCGCACCCGTGACAATGGTGCAATCCATGAATTTCCAGCTTCTCTTTCTGCTTTTGATCACGCGATTGCCTATGTGCCTGCCTTTGACCTTTACCTCGATGGCACTGCTGAGATGAATGGCACAAACGAGCTTCCGCGGATGGACCAAGGGGTGATGGTGCTCCACGTATGGCCAGGGGGAAGTGCCTTGCGGCGCACCCCTGTTTTACCGCCTGAGCGCAATACCCACCATCGGGTGCTTGATGTCGAGCTCGACTCACGTGGGAGGGGGCACATCCAAGCGGTTGAGAGCGTGCGCGGAGATGAAGCCGCTCAATGGCGTTCTTCATATCAGGCCGAGGCCACGCGCCGCGATCGCTTTGAGCGCATGCTCCAAAAGGTTTTTCCCGGCCTTTCGCTTGAATCGCTTGCCATCGAGGGCCTTCATGATTACGAAGTGCCGCCCACGGCCCGCTACCGTGCCATTGTGCCTCGCTTTGCCACAGATGATCCTGAAGGCAGACTGCGGGTGCCAGTGGCTGCATTGGGAGAGCTTCTGCGCACAATGGCCCGCACTGAGCAACGCATTCATCCGCTGGATCTGGGGGTGACCCTGCGCTTTCTTGAAGAGCGCCTGATCAGGTGGCAAGGAAAGTGGGCGCTTGAGGAGCCTCTCGAAAACGTGCGGCTCGAGAGCGCTTTTGGGAAATACGAGCGCAAGGTGGCAAGGGAAGGAGATTTCGTCCGAGTCACAACTGAATTGGTGATCGCCCGGGACCGCATCGAGCCGAGCGAATACCCAAGTTTTCGCTCATTCCTTCAAAGGGTGGATGCAGCGCTGCGCCAGCGCCTCGTGCTGCGTCCCCTCCGCTAAGGAGAGCCCATGGCAAAAAGTCCGCTTGTGTGCACGTTGAGAGCTGTGAGATGGTGGTTTTGGTTTGGCCTGTGTGTGGGCTGCGGTGCCGCATCAGTCGGGCAACACGTTCAAAATCCCAAAGACTATCGTGCCCTTGCTCAGGCCCACCCGAAAGACCCCGAGCTGGCCCTCCGATGGGCAGAAGCTGAGCTTTTTGGAGATGGAGGGGACACTGAGGGTGCCAAGCGAGCGATCGAGGCAGCAGCTGCTTTGGGAGCAAGTCCCCTTTACCTTTCATTTTTAAAGGCGATTGAAGCAGAGCATCACGGCCGTCTCGATGAATTTGTCGAGCTCGCATTGCGAGTGATCGAGATTGCGGTGGGATCTTCTGATCCCTGGGCACCGCTTTTGGCTGAAAGTGCTGCTTTTGTTTTGAGCGAGTACCAGGGAGACATTCCCAATTGTCCTCAGCGTCTGGGTCCTCGGCTCGAGCGTGCTTTGGCTTCAAGCACAGATCCGAGGGTTCGGTGGTGGATTGGAAAAATCCTGATCGAGCTCGCTTATCGGAAAGGTGATCTCAAAGAAGTGGAACGGTGGGCGCGCGCTTTGGGCTGTGCCACCAAGGTGCGGGCAATAGGCCCCTTTGGGCCCCATGAAATGCTTGGCTTTGACGAAGCGTTTCCTCCCGAACGAGATGCCGTGCTTGCCAAAGGGTACGACCTTGGTTTTGGCCGAGGGCGGCGCCCCACACGTGAAATTGAGGCGAAGGGATGCACCTTGGAGCTTGGTGGTCCCATTCCCATGGGAGGCACCACTTACGTCGAGTGGTGGGTTGATCTCGAAGAGGGTGGCCCTTATGCCTTGCGTCTCGACACGCCCAACCCTTACCCCATCGAGCTATGGGTCGACGGCGTCTCACGCCTGCGCTTCGATGCGCGCAAAGAGCCAAAGCCTCGGACCATATGGCATGTCATCGAGCTTTCGCAAGGCCGGCACCGAATCCTCCTCAAGTTGAGCTCGCGCCACCGAATGCCTGTTGTTGAGCTTGCGCTTGCAAAGGGTGACATTCCGCCTCTCCCCGACCTTGGGAGCCAGGAGCTCGAAAAGCGGCGTCCCATTGTGCGCTATCTCCGCCTGATCGACGCGATTGCCCACGGAGATGGGGTGGGAGCACGGGGGCAGGCGGAAAAATGGCGCATTGAAGAAATGCCCCTTGTGCTCTTGAACCTGAGCGCCATCGTCATGCTCAACGATCCTCTCCGCGCAGCCACAGTGAATCGAAACGAAGCAAAACAACGCTTTTTGCGTGCAAGGGATCTCGACTCGAACGCGTGGATGCCTCACTACTACCTTGCCCACTTCGAAGCCAGAGAAGGCCGTTTCCGAGAAGCGGTGGTCGCCTTTCGTGAGGGGAAAGAGCGTTTTTCGGAAGTGCTTGGCTTTGCCACGGAGTTGGTTGACCTTTTGTCGATGCAGGAGTGGCACGAAGAGGTTGACGCCATCCTTGCGGAGTTGCGCGAGCGTTTTCCAGGCGTCTGTCGCCCCTTGCGGGCTTCTCTCAATCGGGCCCTTGAGCGCAAGCGCTACGAGGAGGCCCTGCGCCATGCTGAGGCGCTCGTTCGTTGCGATGCGCGAAGCGATGCCATGCTCCAAGTGCAGTTTCGAAGGCACAAGTGGGCGGAAGTCGAGCGCGAAATCGAGCGGCTTAGTGCATTTGAGAAGAAAAAAAGCCGCACCTTGGATGCGCTTTTGAACTTGGCCCTTTCTCGAGGCGATGAAGAAGAATCAAAAAAGCTGCTTAGGGAGCTAAGGGAAGAGCTTCCCTTGGAGAGCCAAGTGGTTGCAGCTGAGTTTGACTGGCTTTTGGCCAGAGGACGCGCTGAGGAGGCACGCCACCTGCTTGAGCAAGCCATTGAGCGCGAGCCAATCGCCATGAACGAGCTCCGATGGCTTTTGCGCTCTGTTTTTGCCGAAAGCCCCCTTGAGCGCTACCGAGAGGATGGAATGGCGATCATCCGCGCCTTTGAGGAGTCGGGGCGCCAGTATGCCAATGCTCCCCAGGTGCTCGTCTGGGATTCAAGTGTGACCTATGTGTTTCCAGAAGGGGGCGTGGCAGAACTCATCCACCAAATCTATCGGGTGCAAAGCGAGGAAGCGATTGACGACCTTGGTCAGTTGCGCTTGCCTGAAGATGCTTTGCCTTTGCGGATTCGGACCATCAAGCCGGACAAAAGCTCGCGGGAGCCAGAGCGGATTGGGCGCCTGGCCCACATTGAGCTTCCGGCGCTTGAAGTGGGTGACTACGTCGAGCACGAATACTTGCGCATGCGGCCTCCCCCTCTGGTTTTTCAGGGGGGGGTAATGGGTGAGCGCTTCTACTTCCAAAGCTTTGAGGTGCCTTTTGATACGAGCCGGTTGATTTTGATCGTCCCCAAAGATGCCGAAGTGGTGATCGATCCTCGAGGCCAAGCGCCGCCTCTCAGGGAGCGGGTCGAGGGGGAGCACCGCATCCTTCACTGGGAGGTGCGTGGGAGCCCTGCACTCGTTCCAGAGCCAAATGCGCCGGCCGCACGCGAATTCATTCCCTCCATTCTTTGGGGAATCCGAGCGCGGTGGGAAGATTTTGTGGCGCGCTTGCGCGATGGGTTGGCCGACCGCTCGGTGCGCGATCCGGGCGCTGAGCGGTTGGTCCGCTCGATTGTCGGCCCTGCGCCGCTTAGCGAGGAAGAAAAGATTCGCCGCATCCACCGATGGGTCATCGACAACATCGAACCAAACCGCGATCTTCTGGGGCAGGCTGCCGTGATGCTTTCGGCCCGAGCGGGTGATCGGCCTCGCATTCTCGCCTATCTTTTGGAGCTCGCAGGCTTTCGCGCAGATCTGGCACTGGTTCGGAATTTTACTGCAGATGCAACACCAAGCCTTTTGCCCGAGGAGGAGACTTACAACGAGATTTTGGTTCGAGCTCAGACTTCACGAGGCTTTGTGTGGCTTGATGCCAATGCCAGGCGGGCCTCGTGGAAGGTCATATCGCCCTTTCTTCGAGGCCAAGAGGCGATGCTCATTACGCCCACTTCCGAGAGGGTGCGTGTGCCTGAAGGGAGTGATGACGATGATCTGCGCGAGGTGGAGGTAGAACTTTACATTGACTCCCAAGGGGGTGCCCGGGCAGAGGTGATCGAGCGCTACCACGGTGCGCCGGCAAGCTTTTGGCGCAATCAGTTGGCCGATATACCCCGGGCACAACTCGAGCGGCTCTTTGAGCAAAACTATGCCTACCAAGTTTTGCCTGGTGCTTTGCTCCGCCGCCTCGAGGTCGAGGGTCAGGACGACTACGAAGCCCCCCTCGTCTTGCGCTACACGGTTGAAAGCGATGAAATCGGTCGCTTAGAGGGCAGGGTTCGCATGATTCCTTGGCTCTTCCCTGCCCAGGCTGAACGCTCCCTCGCCCCACTTCCAAGAAGGCATCTTCCGGAAATCGTCTTTCCCCTTTTTTATCGCATTCATTTGCGCATTCACCCTCCCCCAGGGTGGAGCCTCGAAGCACCCATTCCACAACGCATTGGTGAAGAGCCTGGCCCCACTGCCCGCTTTGAGGTGATGCCTTCCGCTGAGGGGCTCACCATCTTGCGCGAGGTGCGTGTACCTCGCATGCGGGTGCAACCCGCCGAATACCAAATGCTTGTCACCTTCAGCCGAGCCCTCGATGCCTATGAAGCGCGCGAAATCCGAATGCTTCGAAATGAGGTTGAGTAGGTTGAGCGGGTTCGGATGAAATGGATGAAATGCCCAAGTGGCTGTGGGTGAATTCCATTTTTGTGGATCATCACCAAGAAATAGGGGCTTTGCATGGCTCAAGGAGAGCATGGGATTTAAAGCCCATCACCTTCATGGGTGCGTGCAATAACCAAAAGGTGTAGGCAAGGTGATCATCACAACCAGACAAAGGGTATGAGCAAGGTGATCATGAGGAAAGCATAAACGCCCCTTTATCTCCCCCCGCGCACAAGACGCACACCTAGAAAGAGCGCCTCCTCAAGATGGCAACGAGGGAAAGGAGCATGAGAATGGCCAAGGGATGAGGTGCCGAGGAGGCAGCGCCTGGCACGCTGCAGTCGCAGGCCGAGCGGCGGGTCCCAGTCATCATCTCGTTGCGTCGGCTCCAAGCGTCAGGTGGACCTGCATCCATTGTGTAGTCAATGTTTGAGAAGGCATCGACGCCTGTGTCAGTGCCTGGCGGAACATAGGCATCTGGCATGGGTGGAGGCCCTGCATCAGGCGGAGGAGGCCGAGGTACACAACGGCCTCGCATGCAGACCTCACCGCGTGGGCAGCTGACCGTACCAACGGTGCAAGCATCCACGCATCCACCAGGGGTGCAGATTTCTCCGCTTGGACAACCGGTCCCGCACCTCTCAAACAGGCAACGCCCCTCGACGCAACGCCTGTCACGGCCGCACTCGGCATCTCGGAAGCAACGGGGGACGCATTCGCCGTTCTCACACACCTCGCATGCTGGATCGCAGCGCACGGTTTCGCAGAGGTCTACACAGCGGCCAGCCAGGCATGTCTGCCCTTCTGGGCAGCGAATGCCCTCGCAAGCAGGAATGCAACGGCCTCCCTCGCAGCGCTGCCCCTCTTCACAATTGACGTCTCGGCACGCTGTTTCAAGGCAAACCCCTCTTGGGCTGCAATAAAAGCCTTCCGGACAGCCTCCTTCAAGGCACGTTTCCACGCATTGGCCGCGGTCGCAGGTGAGGCGTGGGTCATCGCAGATGCGCATGGTTCCGGATTCCTCATCGACCCTGCCGTCACAGTCGTTATCGAGGTTATCGCAACGCTCTGGGCTCGCGGTGAAGGTCGGTGCACAAACCGTGCGGTTTTCCACACAGGAAGTGCGTCCAATCGCGCAAACACCTTGCTGCCCCTCAACTGTGCAAGGCTGGCCTGCATCCGGGCAGACAACATTTCCGCCCAAGACCAAAAAGCGCCACACCCCTGGAATGGGGGGATCGAGGTTCGACTCCTTGCAAAGCTTGCGGGCGATGTCTGCCGTCCGAGAGCCAGGAATGGCAACGTAGTTTCTGCTATCCCCAGCGTCAAAACCCGATTGCGCGGGTATGCCCCTATAGCAACGCCTTTCCTCGAGGTTGCAGTGGACGTTAAAGCCTGAACAGTCGGCATCCCTCGTGCAGCGCTGCTCTGGGCTCATTGGACGAGAGAGGCCGTTATCTCCTGGTTGCACTCCTGATGCTTCCCCTGTGTCCCACTCGCAGCGGTGAAAGCGAAATTCGACTTGGAAGTTGGTTGAGGCTTCTGGGCCACACCCTGGTGCGCGGCTCAAAATCAGCTGAAAGCTCATCCGCCGATTGGTGCGACAAGAAAAATACCCCACCCGATCCCAAGTGAAAATCGCCCGCCCCGGCTCAAGGTGGTACCACACACCGTTTTCACTGGGGTTCATGCAAGAGCGCAGGCAGTCGCCACCACTGCAGCCAACAAGTGTGGAACATTCTCCATCCATGCCTACTATGCCTCGAATATCCACATCGGCCCAATAGGGAGCGATCATTGGCTGGTCCGCCACTGGAAAGGGTCGAGGTGTAAATGTTGACAACCTGCCTCGAAAGGTGATGTTGCCATTGGTGTTGAGATACACCTCTCGATAAACCCTTCCAAAATAGTTCAGCCCCTCTGGGAAGGCCGGCGTGATGTCAATTGGACCCCCTGAGCCATCATCGTTTGGGCCAAGGCAGTTGCCTGCAAGGCCAAAACCAGCAGGCCCTCCAAGACCAGTGATGAGGGGTGCGCCACAGTAGCGGCGCTCGGCGGGGTTTTCGACACAATCTTGGGCAGAGCCAGGAGAGGCCCCAACCACTCCAAAAATCGCCAAAAAAGCAAAAAAACACCGCGGTTTTCGTTGAAAATGGTATCGCCTGGGCATCAAGAGCCTATTGTGAACCAAAGCGATGCCAAGCGCCAGGGGCTTCAATCCAAACGCATCCAGAGGTGGCGCGAGCGATACGCTTCGCGCAGAAGGGGGAGAGGTGGGAGGGCAGAAAGCACAGAAAGCACATCGCGTGGGGAGGCGCTTTCAGAGAGAAAGCGGGCGAGGCGATCGCCAGAAACGCGTTCAAAAAGGGCTGTAAACGCGCTTGGGGCGCTTTTTGGGTGGTGGGCGATGTAAGAGAGAAAAATGCGGTCGAGGATTCTAAAAAGGGGAGGGTGCGGTGGGGAGAGGACATGAGGGTGGTCAAGGCCATGGCGGAGGAGCGCTCGGGTCAATGCCTCGGCCTGCCGTTGGATGAAAAGAAAAGCATAGCCTGTGGATGGTTTGGCTGCTCCACCCCGAAGGCCAAAGGGGAGAATGCGCCCGCGGAGGTGGGGTGGCTGGGGGATGGTGGTCATCGGAATGCACCCCCTTTCGCGACCGAGAATGTCAAAGCGGCCAGCCCCTCGATCGGTGAGCCACTGGGCAATTCCGGCTTCGTACTCAGAGGACTGGCCAGGGGTGCTCGAGAAAAACGTGTCTTCAACCAGGGCCCGATCGGGAGCTTCTGGAAGCACGTAGATGAAACGCACGCCCTCGGGTTGGGGAGGAGCAAAGTCCATGAGGATGACCTCTTTGGGGTCGAAGATCGGGTTTTCGGTGCGCACCCTGAGGCCAAGGAAATGTTGCAACCAGCACACCTCAGGCCTTTCTTGGGCTTTTTGGAAGCTCCGAAAGTTGCGGTAAGTGCCCCGCGCATCGACAACGAGGCGTGCCGCGATTGTGCCATGCGTGGTGTCGACCAGGACTTGGTCTCGGCATTCCGTCACCGATTGCACCCGACAATTCCAGCGGATGCGAACGCGTGGCGACGTTTCGATCTGACGCAGGCAGGTGTCGACAAAGGCCTCTCCCGGTAGCACCACATATGGGTGCCTGTGGAGCACGCTCACCACATCAGAGGCGGCGCTGCGCACACGGATGCGGTGGTAGCGATGGCTCAGGGCGGCATGAAAAGGGTGCGCCTCGACCTCAAAAAAAGAAAAGGTGCGCTCGAGGCTCGGATCGCTTCGCGCTTCGAGAAGCAAAACTTCAAAAGTCGTGCTTTGGGCAAGGCGCATTGCCAAAGAGAGGCCGCTTGCGCCTGCACCAAGGATGACGATATCCGCCTTTTCGGTCATGGAGTGCTCGAGAGCCTAGCAGGCCCAATCGCGATGCACACCGGCCAATCGCTCGTGCTTGAAAGCAGTGGGTAAAGTGCCTAGAAGCTCACCATGCGCTTCCAAACGGCCATGTGCTTTGGGTGCATTGTGTGGATTTCGGCTTGCGGGCCCTCCTCTGAAAATGCCCCCCGCGGCAAGGCCGAAAGCCCCTTGAGTTCTCCTGAAGGCGCAGGGGCTTCGGTTTCAGAGGGGAAGGAGGTGGCGGTGAATCTCGAGCGCTTTGAATGGGTAGAGGGCGAGGATGGGTGCGAGGCCGATTCCGATTGCGTGCCTGCAAGCTGCTGCCATGCAAGCCGGTGCGTGGGGCGCGCAAAAGCCCCAAGGTGCGAGCAACCTGTTTTGTGCACAATGGAGTGCCGCCCTGGCACGATCGATTGCGGCGGAGGCTGCGTTTGCCGGAATGGGCGGTGCACCGCGCGCATCTGGCGGCCCGATTTTCAAGGGCAGATCGATACATCCCAAGCGGCGCATTGAAGTGGCAAAAAAAAGACCCATGATTATAATGCCTCTCTAGGTAGAGTGAAAGGCCTTGCGATGTCCCAAGGAGCTTTGCCCCGCATCGGTGGTTTTTCTTTGGCTGCAAAGCTCCGTGATTTTTTCCTTTTGACGAAACCACGGGTCACCCTCATGGTGCTTTGGACGGCTCTTGGGGGGGCCTGGCTTGCGCCTGGTCCAAAGGGGCTTAGGACGATTGGCTTTTTGCTGGGCACGGCACTCATTGTGGGCTCTGCCAATGCGATGAACTGTTGGCTTGAGCGCGAAATCGATGCCAAGATGGAAAGAACGCGCAATCGGCCTCTGGCTGCAGGGCGGCTTGGAGCGGGCACCGCCCTCATCTGGGCCCTCGTCCTTTGGGTTGGGGCGCTTCCCCTCCTTTACTTTTTTGGGAATGGGCTCGCCTTGGGGCTTGGCTTGGCCGCTTGGCTGATCTACGTGGCGATCTACACGCCCATGAAGCGTGTCTCGCCGCTTGCCCTTTTCGTTGGGGCTGTGCCGGGGGCGATGCCGCCACTTATGGGCTGGACGGCGCAAGGAGGGGGACTACAAGGGGGAGGGCTTGTGCTTTTCTCCACCCTCTTTTTTTGGCAACTGCCGCATTTCCTTGCCATTGCGGTGATGCGCGAAGAGGAGTATCGCGCGGCAGGGCTTCGGATTGTTCCAACCCACTTTGGGTTGCTTCGCATTCAATCGGTGGCATGGAGCTTGGCCCTGCTTGTCACGAGCATCGTGCTGATTCCATTGGGCCTGGGAGGGCCTGTGTATGCGTGCTTGGCCTTTGGAGGGGGTGTGGCTTTGCTTTTGGCTTGCGCTCAGCCTTTGGAAGAGGGTGATGTGGAGCGTGCGGTCAAGGAGTGGGGCAGGCGGGTGTTCAAGGTGTCCTTGCTTTACCTTCCAGCCCTTTTTGGGGGTGTTGGCGTTGAAGCAGCCCTCCAAAGGTTGCTTCTTTTTTAAGGTTTCGCTCCTTACCAAAGCCAAGAGAGCTAAGAAGAATGAGGGGGGGTGGCAAACAGAAGCGGCATGCGTTCACAATGTTGAATGAAGAAGGGAGGTCAGAATGAGGCGCTTTGGGCCAATTGCATTGGGAATGGCCCTGCTCATCTCAGAAGGGTGCCTTGGGCTTGCCCCAGAGCCGGAAGACATCGGGTGGATCGAATCGGAGCTCACTGCAGCCGAGCGGCGGGCTCGCGCAACCATCATCCGAGATGTGGCTTGGGAAAGGGGGCTGACCCAAGGCTGGCTGCTTGCGGGGATCGCCGATGCCGAGACAGGCCTTGCCCACTGCTGGTCGGAGGCGAGGTGGGCCTGCCAAGGCCCTTATTCGGCCGACTGCATGGGTCCTGTGATTGCGGGCGCAGCAGATGGTCCGTGTTCTGCCATGCAAGGTGGGCTTGGGATGTTTCAATTCGATGCAGGGACATATGCTGACACGTTGCGCCGCGAGGGTGAACGGATTCTTAGCCTACGAGGCAATATCGAAGCTGCCATCGATTTTGTCATTCGGATGGTGATTCGATCGGTCTTTATATCCGGGGTAGATACCCCAGAGCAGGCGATCGAATGGATGAATGGTGTGCGAATTGGAAATGAAAGGTGGGACCCATGGATCTCAACGGTTGTTCGGTACTACAATGGGTGTTCACCATCGGCGAGTTGCTGGACTCCGCGCTATGCGCGCTATCGAGATAAAACCGCGATGATTTTCACAGAAATGGGGGGGGAGTCCTTTTGGTCAGCGGGTGAGCGCTACGGGTTTGAAGTGGTGAGTCTTGGTTTTGGCGATGGTGGCACCCTCATGATGGAAACAGGGAGACTCTTTCGCGGTTCAGTTGAGCTTCGCAACACAGGCAGGGAGACATGGCAGCCTGGGAGGACTTATCTTGGCACAACCATGCCGCGAGACGTGGCAAGCCCACTTGCTGCACCCAGCTGGATTGCTCCCAATCGACCTGTCACCGTGATGGCTCCCGTATCGAGAGGCATGGTGACTCGCCTGGAGTTTGAGGTGAAGGCACCCGATACCCCTGGTGACTATACCCAACACTTTAGTTTGGTTGAGGAGGGCGTTGCATGGTTTGGTGATGACGGGGGCCTTGGCGACAATGCAATTGCGATACGAGTGATTGCAATGAGGCCCCCCATGCCGAATTGCCCACCAGGATCCAGCGCCTCTTGGAAATGCGAGGGATGGGATCGCGTGCGCTGCCAGGATGGGGTGATCATGAGGATCCCATGCCCCATGGGGTGTATCGAAGAGGGGGGAGTGGCGCAGTGCGATGGAGATGGTGACGGTTACGTTGCAGGGGATTGCGACGACATGCGCAGTGGTGTGCATCCGGGTGCCGAGGAGGTGTGTGGTGATGGGATCGACCAAAATTGCGATGGCGTCGATCCGAGATGCGTTGGGGGGGATGGGGGGGTGATGCAACCGGGAGAGGAAAGGGATGGAAGCATATGGGGAGGAGACGGAGGTGTTCAACCTCCTCCCTATCAAACAACCTCACCCAGATTACTTATCGGAACATGCGCCCTTCAGCCACAAAGAAGGGTAAAAGGGTGGAGCACCTTGTCTTTCCTCGTGCTTTTTTTATTCTGTTGGAAGAGGCGGGGGCGCCTGCAATCACCCATTTTTTGAGCCAAGGAGAGCTCTTTGCGCCAGAAGGATAGGCAGGGCGCTAGCCCAACGATGAACAAGACTTGCTGGGTTTTTCACTCAGTTGCTGAGTTTATCACTCAGTACTCATCTTCCTCGTCTTCATCGTCATCGACGAAGCCCACTTCGTCGCCTTCATCATCTTCATCGTCGAGAAGCTCGTCTTCATCTTCGTCTTCTTCGTCGAGCTCATATTTGATTTCGATACCAGCTTCGCCAAGGTGGTCCTCGAGAAGCTCAAAAAGTTCGTCCACATCCTCACCAGACCATTCGTTGAGGATTTCGGAGACGAACTCTTTGAAATCCGAGCTATCGATTCTTCTTTCGATGTCTTCGATTTGTTCCTCAGTAAAGGCGGAGATGATGTCTTCAAGCAAAGCTTCGTGATCGCCTTCTTCGATGGCGTCTTCTGCGCTGGTCCGTATTTGTTTGACTGCTCGTTTGTCGAGAAAGATTTCCATGCTTAGGCCTCTCTATGTGGTTAAGGGTTAGAGCGCTCGCCTTGCCCGATGTGAGAACATGGGCCAGGTGTGCGCGCGTACTATAGGGAGAGGCGTCAAAGTGTCAACATCCAACCAGTGGAAATGCTCAAGGCGTGCAGAAGTCAAGTGGTTTGCTGCCTTTCTCTTTTTTCATTTGACTCAAGTGCAGGCCCAAAACCGAGGGGAGCAAGGCCAAGAGGGTGCAAGTGGCTCGATTTTGCCCTTGCCAAGCGAATTGCCAGCTTGGTGGGAGCTTGAAGTGAGCGGTGCCGCGATTTTTGCCCTCGAGATGCAAGGCATCTGTCCACGAGGGCTCGAGTGCATCTTTCACAATGGCTTTGGGCTGGGCGCCACTGTGCTTCGGCGTGAGCCACAAGGATTGGCGTGGAACTTGGGCTACACCGCTTGGGTGGCAGATGGTGGGGCCATATATGAAGCAGTTGGGTTGCATGCCTTTCGGGCAGGGTTGCGCCAGCTGCTTGAGATGGGCTTTCGCATTCAACCGTGGATCGGTGCAGAATTGGCTGTGCTGGTTTTGGGCGATCCTCTGCGCCCTTTGACAGGAGGAGCTGGGGTGACGATGCTTGGGGGGGTGCACGGTGAGCTTTCAGCTGCTTTCAATTTGCTCTTTGGAGGGGAAGTGTCCCTGTGGTCAACGCTTCCCTTTCAGTCTGCTGATGGGGCTCGACGCGCCGAGATGCCAAGCTTCAATTTGCTATCTTCTCTCACTGTAGGCGTGATGGTTCGTCTCGATTCGCTCAAGCGCTCCTAAAGAGCAGCGCTTCTCGCTTGACGGAAGCACTGCGCAGGGGTTTGCTAATTTTGCCAATGCATTGTGAGGCTTGTGGGCGATCAAATCCCGATGGGAGTCGGTATTGTAAATACTGCGGGCATCGCTTGGGCGAGCGAGGAGGGGGAGGTTTTCGAGTTCCCACTCCACCTGCAGGCCTGCCGCGTGTGAGGGCTGAGATGGAAAAAAAGGGTGAGGGCGAAGTCGCGCTTCAGCCTTCCAAGCGGGTTGGTGGCAGTGCTCCAGTTGCTGGTGCAGTGATCCATTGCCCTCGCTGTGGCCATGTCAATCCTTCTCAAGTCCGTTTTTGCAATGGCTGTGGGCTTGATTTCTCCTCATCGAAGCCCTCTCACTTCAGCCCTGCCTTGGAAGAGAATGCTGTGGCCACCTCCGCGAAGCCCCTCGGTCCAGAGTGTTGGGCTTGTCACAAAGTTGGGGAGGTGGGCGCAGAGTTTTGCAAATTTTGTGGAGCACGCTACGCCGAAGGCTCTGAAAAGCAAGGAGCCATTTCACCAAGTGGGAGTAAAGAAGTGGGGGTTGCACCCACGCCTCAACGAGCGCTTTCCCCTTTGATCAATGCAATCACACCGAGCAACCCAACTTTTTCAGTTTTGCCAAGGGCTGTCTCTAACACGAGCAAAAGTTACGGTGCTTTGGTGTTGATTCTCAAAGATGGTAGCGACGGCCAAAGGTTTCCTATTGTCGAAGTTCCTACGGACATTGGCCGCAGTGAAGGCCAAATTGTGCTTGGCGACGATCCCTATCTTTCACCCCGGCATGTGCGCCTCGTTCCGCAGGGTGAAGGCTTGTTGATTCGAGATCTCGATAGCGTCAATGGGGTTTACGTGCGCTTGCGAGAGCCCATTGAGCTGACCCATGGCGATATGATTCTTCTTGGACAACACCTCTTTCGATTTGAAATCTTGCCGGAGTTAGAAGCCCCTCTTGGACCGGCAGTTCAGCGGGGGGTTCTTGTGTTCGGCACGCCGGAAGTGGCCCACTTGGCTCGCTTGGTTCAATACACCACCGAGGGCATTGACCGCGACATTCATTACCTGCACAGGGACGAAACGATTATTGGCCGGGAACAAGGAGACATTGTGTGTGCCCATGATTTGTTCATGTCCCGCCGACATGCGGCGATCGTTGTCGACCGCACTCGCAAGCGTTTTACCCTTCGTGACCTCGGTTCCTCCAATGGCACAGCGGTTCGAATTCGAGGGGAACGATTGATCCATCACGGTGACCATTTTCGAGTGGGTCGCCACTTGTTTCGCTACGATCGGGAGGGATAGCCGTAGTGCCTCTTTGTTGCTTCTCTTTCGAGTTGGAGAAATGGGCCATCGACAAGTGCTTCCCGACTTGGGTGCAAGTCAATGGCGTTTTCAGCGCTTTTGTGATTCAATATTGCCGTAGTACGATTGAGGCAACGAGGAGCCCTGATGAATGGGGCAGGACGAGATGAACCTCCGACAAATGAAGGAAGGGGGCACCCTTCTTTGATCGAAGCGGTGCGGGCGGCTGCTGCTTCGGCGGGAGATTACCGAGGTAAGGTGCTTCCTCCCCCGTCCAAAAGGCTCGTGAACTTTCTCAAAGGTCGGAGGAGCGATCCAGGAAGCCATGGCCGCGATTCTTCAAGTGATGGCTCTAAGATCGTAGTTCGTTACGTCGGGCGGACCGACGTGGGGCTTGTGCGAGAGCACAACGAGGACAACTTTCTTCTTTTCGATGTGACGGCCAACCGGAGGAGCGACGGCAGGGAGGTGGTTGAAAGCATTGTTGGAAAGGGGGGCTTGGTTTTTGCTGTTTGTGATGGGATGGGAGGCGCTGCAGCGGGAGAGGTGGCAAGCCGCATGGCGGTGGAGGAGATCCAAAGGTTTTTTGCTTCTGCAGGGCCACCTCGAGATCGCGATGCTTTCGCACGCCGGCTGGTTCGCGCGATCGAGAGTGCGGGAGCGCATATCTTTGAAGCAGCGCACAACGATCGGACTCGGAAAGGGATGGGCACGACAAGCACTGTTGCGGGCTTGATCGATGCCACGCTTTTTGTTGGCCAAGTGGGGGACAGCCGGGCCTATGTGCTGCGAGGAGATCAATTCGGACTGATTACGAAGGACCAATCGCTCGTCAATCAACTGATTGAGGCGGGGCAGCTGACCGAAGAAGAGGCCGAATCCTTTGAGCACGCCAACATCATTTTGCAGGCGCTTGGCACGACAGAATCGGTGGCGGTTGACCTCACCTTCCTTGAACTGCGGCGGGGGGATCGTTTGCTCCTTTGTTCTGATGGTTTGTCAGGGATGGTGCATGCTGACCTGATTAAGGAGGTCCTCCAAACCACTCCGGTGCTGTCAGAAGCCGCTGACAAGCTCATCGCACTGGCCAATCAGGCGGGAGGACACGACAACATCACGGTTGTTCTCGTTGAATTTGTGGGGCCAGGCCTCAAAGAGGCAAACGATGGGGCAAAGGTGGCCTACCAGCGCTATCCCTTGCCTCCTGAAGATGGCAGTGAGAAAGAGGGCGGAGAGGATGGGGGAGGGGTAAGAACCGAAGGTGAAGGTGCAGGAGCAGCCACTCGTGCGTGGTCATTTCGTTGGTGGATGTGGCTTATCGCATTGATTTTTGTTGGGGGGTTGGGGGGGGGTTGTGGTTTTTGCAGGACACTCGCACAGAGTCCCCTGTTTCAGAATCAAAAAGTGAGGATGAAGAATCCATTTCCTACGACAATGGTCGAAAGCGTTCCATTTTGCGCTTCGATGGGACCTACGCTGGGAGTGAGATCGAAATTGACGGAGAGAACCATGGCGAGCTCGAAGATGAAGGAGGGGAATTTGAGATTGAGCCAGGGGAACACCGTGTGCGAATTCGCCGTGAGGGAAGCCTGATCATTGAGGAAGAAGTGGCAGTCCAACCAGGCAAGGTTGTTGACTTCCCATCAAGAAAGCCAGAATTGGAGTTGCCGGTGGGTTTGGCTCCTCCTGCCGATATCGAAGAAACGCCATCCACTCCACTTGCCTCTGGCAAAGCTTCTTCACCTCAGGGGGTGGAGACGCAAGGCCCTGCGAGCCAAGAAAAGCCACGACAGGCGGCTTCTAAGCGCCAAGGAGCGGCCATGCCATGAGCTCCACCCTTGGTCGGGCCAGGCCCTGGCCATGCGATTGCAGCCCTTGGCAAGTCGATGAG
>JANWYL010000260.1 GCA_025056955.1 Sandaracinaceae bacterium
TTGACGATCTTCGGCATGCGGGAAAAAAGGTCCTCCTCATCACCAATTCCGAATGGTCCTACACAAAGGCTGTTTTGTCCTATGTGGTCGAGCGTCATGATCCAAAGCGTTCGTGGCGCTCGCTTTTCGACCTCGTGATTGTTGGCTCCCGAAAACCCGCCTTTTTTTCAGAGCGCATGCCTGCGTTCGAGGTGATTGACGAAGCAGGCCATCTTCTGCCTTCGGGGGCAAGGCTCCAACTCGGCAAGTGCTACCTTGGTGGAAATGCCGAGCTTGTTGAAAAAAGCCTCAACATTCCAGGTGAAGAAATCCTCTATGTGGGAGACCATATCTTTTCCGATGTGAACGTTTCCAAAAGCCTGCATCGATGGCGCACGGGGCTCATCATCCGTGAGCTTGAAAAGGAGGTGAGCGCGCTTGAGGAGTTCAAACCTTTACAAGGCGAGTTGAGCCGACTCATGAGTGAAAAAGAGCTCCTTGAGCATCGGTACTCGCTTTTACGTCTCCTCGCTCAACGGATTGAGCAAGGCTATGGCGACAGGCCTTCAAATGTCGACCTTGCGGCCATTCGCGCGGAAATGCGAGAGCTTCGAAGCCGCCTGGTCGCTTTGGACGAACGGATTGCGCCATTGGCCAAGGCTGCGGGCGAACTCAACCACCCCCGATGGGGCCTTCTCATGCGCACTGGAAATGACAAAAGCTACCTCGCCCGCCAAATCGAAACCCATGCCGATATTTACACTTCGAGGGTGTCGAACTTTTTGTACGTCACCCCCTTTGTGTACCTGCGATCACCCAGGGGGTCACTGCCCCATGACTTTGGACCTGAGGGAGGGGTGTGAGGGAGGAGCTTTTTTTGCGCTCAAAGTTGCTCACTCGTCATGGCTTTCCCCACGGCTTTTCGACCCGCTTGGGCGGGCTTGCCCCAGGCGCCTTTGATCGGGATGAGGATAGAAGCAAGGAAATAGAGAAGCTTGCGGCCAGAATCGGCATCTCAACCAAGCGCATCTGGACGGCCAAGCAGGTTCATGGAAATGCGTTCCGTTGGATGCATCCATCGACCGAGTGTCCAGAGCAGCTCTGGTCCATTGAGGCGGATGCCTTGATTGTCAAAGAAGCTGGCCATGCTGTGGCCCTGCGCACAGCAGACTGCGTCCCGATTTTGCTTGCCGATCACAAAAGTGGAACCGTTGCGGCTGTTCATGTGGGTTGGAGGGGCTTGCTCCTAGGAGTGCTCACCCGAACGATTGCAGCGTTGGTTGATTTTGGGGCTTGCCCAAGCCACATCTGTGCGGCAATTGGCCCCCACATTCGCTTGTCCTCATTTGAAATCGGAGAGGAGGTGGCGATGCGCTTCCAGGCACTCTTCCCTGAGCGCGATCGCATCGAGCATGTGGAAGGGCCTCTTTTGATTCCCTCTTCAGGTGGCCGCTTTCGAGCAAGCCTCCGCGGTTTTGTGATGCTTCAAATGCTTGAGATGGGGCTCGATTTCAGCCATATCGATGATGTCGGGGGAGATACCTATGCCGAAAGCCACCGCTTTGACTCGTACCGAAGGCAAGGATCTTCTGCTGGGAGGCAGTGGTCGTATATCGTCGCCCGCCAAAGCGAGGCACTTGATTGTGCAGATTGAATTCAAATGAGGTGTTGCCCTCTCTCTCACTGCCGTCGGGATGGCTTCCCGGAGCAACCAATTTTTGCTTTCCTCGCGCCAGTGTTCTTCTCGCTCACAAGCCAATGGGATGGGCCCATCTTCTTCTTTGGCATGGAGGGGGAGCTTTGGGTGCGTTTGAAACGAGCGAGAGTTCCTACTGGTCCCCCATCTTTTGGATATGAGCAAAGTGGATGGGATCGACAGGTGTCACGGAAAGGCGGTTCCCTTTTCTCAGGATAAGCATGCCCTCTAGAGCTTTTTCTTTTCGCAATTCTTCGAGGGAAACAAAGTGCTTAAAGCGCTCGACAAAACGCACATCCACGCATAGCCAACGCGGCTTTTCAGGGCGGCTTTGTGGATCGAAATAACGGCTTTTTGGGTCGAACTGGGTAGGGTCAGGGTAGGCTGTGCGAACGATTTCGCAAATGCCAGCCACCCCTGGAGGGTCAGTGTTCGAGTGATAAAAAAGGGCCAAGTCCCCGACCTGCATTTCCGCAAGGAAGGCCTTGGCTTGGTGATTGCGGACACCCTCCCACATGGTTGTGCGATCGCGCTCAAGGTCATCAATCGAGTAGAGCGATGGCTCGCTTTTCATGAGCCAATAGCGTTTGACCCCAGTGGATTGGATGGTTGGAAAGGCCGCGTTTGAGAGCGTGTTTTGGTCACTCGTAGGCTGCTTGCTCATGGACTGATTGTGCTGTGGTATGCCCCATTTTTTTTCAAGCCCATAGCGTTTGAGGCGTTCATAAAGCGTTGTGCGGCTCACTCCGAGTTCTCGTGCCAAGCGGCTCAAATTGCCTTGGGTTCGTTCGAGCCCTCGCTCGAGTATGGCTCGCTCAAGCGAAGCAATCGCCTCATCGAGCGTGCCTTGCCCTGTGCAGGCATTGCGCACAGCATCATCGCCCCCTCTCCCATAACCTCCTGCTTCTTGGATTGGAGGCGAAAGGTGTTCTGGCCCCACTTCAGGCGCTCCCCGTGCGACAATTCCCCAACGCGCGACTTCGCTTGCAAGTTCACGCACATTTCCTGGCCAATCGTATTTTTCGAGGCATCGCATGGCCGTATTGCTGATCCGGCGCGGTGCCTCAACCTGCTGAGCAAGGAACCACTCGATCAAAAGCCGCAAATCGCCGACCCGCTTGCGCAAAGGAGGTAGCTCAATCGTGATCACGTTGAGCCGGTAATAAAGATCGCTTCGGAATTCTCCGCGCGCCACCATCTCCCGGAGGTCACGGTGAGTGGCCACAAGGACGCGGGCATTGCTTCGCCTTGGCCTTGTTGAACCCACAGCATAGTAGCTTCCGTCAGCGAGAACGCGGAGGAGTTTGGTTTGCACACTCAGCGGGAGCTCCCCGATTTCATCCAAAAAAAGAGTTCCTCCTTGCGCTGCCCCAAAAAGGCCCTCTGAAGCATTGAAGGCGCCAGAGAACGCCCCTCGCACATGACCGAAAAGCGTTGACTCGAGGAGCTCTGGGGGGATGGCGGCGCAGTTTTGGGCCACAAAAGGGCCGTGCTTTCTTCGACTGTGCTCATGAATGGTCCTTGCGACAAGCTCTTTGCCTGTTCCGGTCTCTCCAGTGATGATAACTGTGGCGTCGCTTGGAGCCACCTTGCGGATCAAGTCAAAAACCGCACGCATTTGGGGGGAGCGGCCAATGAGCCTGCCAAAACCTGGAAGATTTGAGGTGCTTGGATTTTGAACGTGAGGTCCGGCTGTGGAAGGGGCGAAGTGCTGCATCCGCCTCATTTCATCTTCGAAATGGGCTTCGATTTCTTGGCCAATTCCTCGGATCACCGTTTGCAGCAAGCGCCAGCCGGTGCGGTCAAGTGTCGGCACTGAGCGGATGAGGGGCAAAGGATCGCCAAGGCTCGGGTCCAAAAAATGGAGAGACCGAGCGAGCTCGTTCGAATCAGGGGGTGCAAATCCGTGC
>JANWYL010000261.1 GCA_025056955.1 Sandaracinaceae bacterium
AGCGCACGAAGTAGGTGAACGCTGCAACTGGGAAAATTGCCATCGAGATGAGTTGGGATGTTGAAAAACCAAAAGCTTCTCCCCGGCCTGGGTCGTCGCGAACATATTCGATCAAAAAGCGCCATACTGAATAAGCAATTGCGAGGGTGAGGATCACTTCACCATGGAAGCGCCGGCGTTTCCACACCCAAATGGTGAGCCCAAAGAGCATCAGGCCAGCAATGCTCTCATAAATTTGAGTTGGGTGAACTGGGTACGAATGGGTAGCGGAGCGAGATAAGCCATGCTCTTGCACGTGGTATATCCAAGCGGGTGCACCTGTGCGATCCTCCCAGCGGGGGAAGGTTCCAAGCGCGCGAAGCCAACCTGGAGCATCTTCTGGCAAACGGGCTCCGAAGTCGCAGCCGTAAAGGTAACACCCGATTCTGGTAAGCCCTAGCCCCAGTGCCAAGGCAGGTGCCGCGCCGTCTGAGAATCGGAGGAGTTCAACACCCTTTACCCACTTCACCCAAATGATTGCGGCAAAGAAGCCACCCAAAAAGCCGCCATAGGCCACGAGCCCTCCTCGGCGCAAAGCAAATATGTCGAAAAAAGAACGGAACTCATCGGGATTCGTGATCATGTAGAGAATGCGCGCGCCGAGTAGGGCAGAAATTGCGCAGATAACGAATGCATTTCCGAGAAAGTCTTCGTTGACCTTTGGGTCAGGGAAGTATGCCTCCCTTCGGCCAAAGTACATGACAATGTGCCAGCCCAAAATCATGGAGGTCCCAAGGAGCACCCCGTAGGAGTAAATGGGAAAACTTCCCCACGGGGTTGGGATCTCGAAAAGAATAGGGTGCATGTGCTTTTCTTTCGCGCGGGCTTGGCCACGGGTCAAGGGAAAGGGTCAAGGCTTTGTCCCTTGGCCATTCCCTCAAGGGCTTCGCGAGTGGTTGGAGCAATTGGGGGATCCAAAGAAAGATTGAGGCAGTGCTGGGCCATGAGGGCGGGCTGAAGGGGGTCAGCAAAGAGGGATTCGAGCGCTTTTGCCAGCGAAAGCGGAGGCTTTTTCCAAGAAGCGAAGCAGGCACCAAGCGCTTCAGGCCAGCTTTTCCGATGGACAAGCAGCCACACGGCAAATGGAAGCTGCGTGCCCAAGCGACGAATGATGCCACGGCCTTCCATGATGCTCAAGACACTTTCCTCAATCATTTCGTGATGACGGACAGGATCGCAGCGGGCCTGAAGATATTGTGAGGTCAGAAAAACCTCCCAACCAAATGGGAGGCGGCTAGGACGCTTTTCTTCCAATTCGTAAATGCGATCGATGTCAATCGCAAAGGCGGCAAGGTGCACGTAAGGTGTCCCATATTTGGAGGCAAGGGCCCGCTCCATGATGGTGGGGCGACCCAGACGGGCGCGTTGTTCATCGAAAAGAGGGAGTTGGCGCTTCATCTGGCTTGTGGTCACTGGCTTGTAATCACCAAGAGGCGAATTTCAGTCATCGATTCGATCGCATAGCGCACGCCTTCTCGGCCAAAGCCGGAATCTTTCACACCCCCGTATGGCATGCTGTCAATCCGAAAGCTTGGGACCTGATTGATGAGCACAGCCCCTGTTTCGATTTCGTCCCACGCTCGAAGAGCAAAAGAGAGATCTTGTGTAAAGATGCCAGCTTGGAGACCATAACGGGAGTCGTTGACTTCTTCGATCGCTTGATCAGGGCTTGAAAAGCGAGAGAGCACTGCCACAGGTCCAAAGGCTTCTTCAGAATAGATCCGGGCATGCCTCGGGCACCCTTCGAGCAGGGTGGGTTCTAGGAAAGGCCCTCTTCGCTTTCCACCAATGAGAAGCCGGGCACCCATGGCGCATGCCTCTTCGATCCACTGTTCCAGTCGCTCTGCTTCTTCTTCCCCAATCAGGGGGCCAATGAAGGTGTCCTCCTCACGAGGGTCGCCCATTCGAAGCTCCTTGATCCCTTCGATAAGGCGGCATTTGAGTTCCTCGTAAATTGACTCGTGGGCAATGATGCGCTGGATGGAAATGCAGCTTTGTCCCGACTGGTAGTAGGCCCCAAAGAGCAATTTCGGCACAACATGCCCGAGCTCGACGCCGCGATCGACGATGCAGGCCGCATTCCCCCCAAGCTCAAGAATCACCTTTTTCTTTCCAGCCCGTCCCTTGAGGTCCCAACCGACTTCAGGTGAGCCGGTAAAGCTTACCAGCTTAAGCCGTTCGTCGGTGATCAGCAGGTCTGCCTCGCTTCGGTGGGCAGGGAGGATGGAAAAGCTTCCCCGTGGGAGCGAAGTTTCAGCGAGAATTTCACCAAGCACCAAAGCAGAAAGAGGCGTCTTGCTTGCAGGCTTGAGAATGAAGGCACAACCTGAGGCGATGGCAGGGGCAATTTTATGGGCTGCGAGGTTGAGGGGAAAGTTAAAAGGGGATATGAGGGCAGCGGGCCCCACAGGCACGCGCTTTGTGATCCCGCGATGACCTCGGGCCCGAGGAGAGATTTCGAGGTTTAGAAACTCTCCCCCCAGCCGAGTGGCTTCTTCAGCAGCCACGGTAAAGGTATCGATCAGGCGAGCGACTTCCGTTCGGGCGTCGCGGATGGGCTTTCCAACTTCTGCACACACAAGTTGAGCAAGCTCTTCAAAGCGCCCCTGAAAGCGCCGCACGCAGTGCTCAAGGATGGCTTTGCGCTCATAGGCGGGGAGGCGCGACATTTGGGGTTGGGCTTTGACCGCAAGCCGAATTGCTTCGTCGATCGTTTCGCGGTCGGCGGAAGCGACCTCGGCGAGCAGTTCACCTGTAAACTTATCATAAACGGCCCCGCGCCCCCCTGTTAACTTGGCACTTCCACCAAGCCAAAGCGGGCGAACACTTTTGCTCATAACCACACGACCTCTAGGCGCGTTTTTGTGGAGGTGAGATGCGTTCCAGCCCTCCCATGTAGGGGCGGAGGGCTTCGGGGATGGTGACGCTGCCATCGGCTTCTTGGTATTGCTCAAGAATGGCGACGAGTGTGCGACCGATGGCAAGGCCAGAACCATTGAGGGTGTGAACGAGCCTAGGTTTTCCTTTCGCTTCTTCACGATAGCGAATGCGGGCGCGGCGGGCTTGGAAATCCCCAAACCAACTGCAGCTTGAAATTTCGCGGTATGCGCCCTGGCCTGGAAGCCACACCTCGAGATCAAAGCACTTTTTGGCCGCAAAGCCGAGATCACCTGCACATAGCTCAACCGTACGATAGTGGAGGCCGAGTTTTTCAAGAATCCGTTCTGCATGGCGCCGAAGCAACAAAAGCTCTGAGAGAGCATCTTCAGGGCGGCAGAAGCGAACCAGCTCAACCTTGTCGAATTGATGCTGGCGAATCATTCCGCGCGTGTCTTTGCCATAACTTCCGGCTTCAGCGCGAAAACAAGGGGTGTAGGCCACATAGGCCCGCGGCAGCTCCCCGGGTTCAAAGATTTCGTCGGCATGGAGGTTGGTCACAGGCACTTCTGCTGTGGGCACAAGATAGAGGAGATTAGAAGCGCGTTCAGCAGGATCAGCATCTGGAGGAAGGCGGCTGCGCTCGGTATGAAAAACTTCTGACT
>JANWYL010000262.1 GCA_025056955.1 Sandaracinaceae bacterium
GCTCCCTCTCAAGCTTCAGTCGAAGATGAGCCGCGACCCCCGCCCCCGGACAACCCCCCCACAACCCCTTTCACAGGTCCTCGCCTTAAGGCACGCCGCCTCGCGGCCGGCCTGCGCCGTGAGGACATTTCCAAGCGCACAAAGATACGGATTCACTACCTTGAAGCCATCGAGGAAGAGCAGTTTGAACGCCTCCCTCCTCCTGTTTATGTGAGGGGTTTTGTCTTTGAAATCGCTAAAATCCTCAAAACAGATCCGCTACAGGCCGCACGAACATATGTGAGAAGGTACCAGGAGTTTCTCAACAGCCGAGGGAGGTTGAACACCACATGATCCGCGTCCCCTTGCTCCTTGCCTCAAGTTCTCCTCGCCGGAAGCAAATCCTTTCTTTGCTTGGGATTCCTTTTCGCAGCGTGGATCCCAACGTGGACGAGAAAATAAAGGAGGGCGAAAAACCAGAAGAGTGTGCGTGCCGAATCGCTCGTGCGAAAGCCATGGCTGGTCGCCTCCTCGCCCATCCCAATGAGGCTGTTCTCGCAGCAGACACCCTCGTCGCCATCAATGGGGCCATCCTTGGCAAACCCTCAAGTGATGAAGAAGCCTTTGCCATGCTTCGCTTGCTTTCAAATCGCACCCATGAGGTGTGGACCGCACTTGCGCTTCTTCTTCCGGGCTCAGAGGAAGTTGTAACCACAACTGTTCGAAGCACTGTGAGCTTTGCCCCACTGGATGAAAGCCAAATCGCTCGCTACTTGACCTGGGGTGAGCACCTCGACAAGGCCGGTGCCTATGCCGTGCAAGGCCTCGCCATGGGCTTTGTCGAAAGCATTAATGGCAGCCCAAGCAATGTCATTGGGCTCCCAGCTGCCGAGCTCATCTCCTTGCTCAAGCGCGCAGGCGTTATTGCCGATTGGCCTCTCCCCAGGCCCTGTTAGAAGCGGCCCCCAGTGGCAGCGATCCAACCCACAAGCGCAAGCGCCAAATCAGCCCGCGCGTCGATTGCAAGCTGCTCTGCTGCTGCAGCAGCAGCCTCGCGCAAATTCACGATGAGGAGGGAAGTCGCACCAGCTTCGAAACGGGCCCTTTCAGCATCCGCAACGAGACGGGCCACGCGAACGCTTTCTTCAGCAATGGCCAGATTCTCCCGAGCAGCCCTAATGGCACTCAACGCGTCCTCAACCTCGATCCCGATTTGATCCCGTGCCAGCTCGGCTTCCGCATCGAGAGCGGCGAGATCGGCCCTGGCCTGCTCGACTCGCCCCCGCGCCTCACGAAAAAAAAGAGGCAATTCGATGTTGAGCATGATGTCAACGTTTGGTGGCCCTAGGCGCTTTTGGATATCAGCCGCACGTTCTGGCTCCGAAACTCCTGGCCCCCCAAGATCAGCGGCAGCAAGCAAAGACAAATCCACGCGAGGAGCCAGTTGATTTTGGGCAAATTCCATGCTGACCTCCAACGCGCGCCGTTGGGCGCTAAAGCGCTGAAGTTCAGGGCGCCTTTCCAAAGCCATCGAAATGTCGGCTTCCCGATCTTTCGGGTCGGCCATGGGCAACTCGATGTCTCGAGGAAGGCGCTCGGGTCCAGGAATGCGAGGGCTTCCATCCGGACCGCGGTAGTAAAGGGAGAGGGCGATGGCCCGTTGTTCAAGCAAACGCCTTGCAGAGATCAAGGCCTGCCTACGCTCCAAGATCACCCGCCGGTTTTCAAGGTGTTCGACCAGGGGGATGGCCCCAGCCCGCGCCCGAGCGGCAATCTGCGCATCCCGCTCTTCCGCAATCCGCAAAAGCTCTCGGACAACCAGGTAGCGCAGCCCTGCTGCCACCCAGCGGAAATAAGCCTCAGCCCCAAGCAAAAAGAGGCGCAACCGACGGGCATCGCGTTCAGCTTGTGCTGCCCGCACCGCATGCTCTGCACGCCAAAGCGATGCCCTCCGCGAGTCGATCGCACCATCCCTCCACAAAGGCAAGGTGAATCCAAGGCGCAGCTCCCCCGCATCCAAGGTCTCGTGGTAGCGATAGTATTCGGGAATCCCACCACCGCCCAAGTTTCTTCCAATCCTCCATCCACCATTTAAGGTGATGCCCCAAACGGGAGTCGGTTGTGTCCACCCAATGTCCAAGCGCCCGTACTCATAGTATCCCCCCATGCTGAGAAAAGAGCGCGCACCGAGGATTAAGTCAAATGCACCTTCAGCAGATAACCTTAGCCCCTCAGCAGAGAGCACCCGTTGCTCAGCTGCAACCATGATTGGGTGATATCGCTCGATATTCTCAATCAGTTCCCGCAAACGAAGTGGAGCACCTGTGCCAACCGGGATCTCCTCAATTGCAGGAAGGGACCCGAGGGATTCAAGTAAGCGGGCAGCACTAAAAGAGGTGGTTGATTTTGGTGATGTATCTTCATCCCCCCTCACCGGGAAAGATGCGCTTGTACAGAGGAGCACACCCCAAAAAAGGGCGTGCTTTTTGCCCTTTTGTATCCACTTTCCCATTGCCCTTGCTTCTCACGACCTACTTGTCTTCACCTTCGTCCTCACCTTTCTGTTTCAAAGAAGCAGCACCTTTTTCCTTGGATTTCGCTTTCGCATCAGGGTGATCGCGGCTCCCCTGATACCCAGCTTGTGCGGTTGGTGCAGTGGTTTGAGGTGGTGTGATGGTTGGAGGAAATCCATTAAGCTGTCGCCATATTTCAAAACCCAATGAAACGGTGTTGAGAAGCACCCATCCATGCGCTCGCACACCTTGCCTGAGAAAGCGGTACTCCGGCCACGGTTGATCGTTTGGATCTGGAATGACGACGACACGAAAATTCCCCCTCCCATCGTCGGTGACGTCCACAAAAGCCACCACACCTCCAAAGGTGCCAACAGCAACTGAGGGCCAACCCACAAATTGCACCGCAGGCCACCCCTCAAATTGAACCCGCACCTTCCGACCCTCATGAACCAACACTGCATCGTTTCCGCTCACCCACATTTCCACAGCCCGGGCAGCGGTATCCGGTACAAGGGTGAGGAGGGGATCGCCGACCTTGACTTGCTCACCCAGAAGATTGGCCTGGATCCGAAAAACCACACCCGCACGAGGTGCACGCACCGCTTGGGTTTGCTGCCGGGCCAGGCGCGACTCGATCCGAATCAATGCTGCCTGAGCTCCTTGGTGGTCGGTACGAGCCGATTCGAGTGTGGCTTGCGCGTTTTCAATTTCAGCGAGCATTGTCGCTTGGGCCTGAAACAAAGAAGCTTGTGCGGCCTCAAATTCAGCACGGGCCGCGTCCCTCAAAGCCAAAGCCGCCTGCAAACCAGTGCGGGCCCTCGCCTCAGCGAGCACAGCAAGCTCGAGCTCGCGTTGCGAAATCAAGCCCTGCTCAACGAGGGAGCGGCTGCGCGTGAGATTGATGGCTTGCGCCTCGAGTTCTGCTCTGGCAGCAACCACATTTTGCTCAGCTGCTGAAAGGCGATCTCGGGCCATGCGAACCCTGGCTTGCGCTGCCTCGACCGCGCGTTGCTGAGCTTGCTGCACCGACTCCAAACGCTCTGTAAGCACCCGCAC
>JANWYL010000263.1 GCA_025056955.1 Sandaracinaceae bacterium
CCTGCCCCCAATCCACGATCAATCCCGCCATCGCTCGCCAACTTGTGCCCTCTCTTCCGATGTTTTCGAGCTCGACCATGCCGTGGCTTCGTCCAAGTCTCGGAATCTCCGCTTCGATGGCTACTCTTCCGCCAAGTCGCCCCCCCTCATCGATGGCTCCAGCCATGTCCAAAGTGAGGGCGCGGGTTCCATCGGGACGCAGCGCAGCCCCAAGCACAAGGCTTCGGGGTACCGCTTGCGGAGCCGCACCCCCAAGCACAGGCCCCAGAAAATCACGCAACACCAGAGAAGCCGCCACCCAAGGCAGAGGCCTCACGGTCAAAGCCGCATCAAGGGTGAGCCCAAGACCCATGCCTTCTGCCCCCATCCACAAGCGCCCAGCCACCCCCACTCCAATTGGCTCAAGCAAGCGATGACCCAAGCCCAGCGAAGCCATGGTGCGCGCGAGCCCCGTGGGCAGCGGCCGAAGCGATTCCACCGAAATCCCCGCCCCCCACCCCCAAATGAGCGGAGTTGCCGCATGCAGTGCCGCCCCACGAAAGGGCCAGCGCGCGTTTGAATTGGACTCAGCCCAAATCCCCGCAATGCTCCATCCCGAAAGAAAAGCGAGCGAAGCAGGGTTGAGGGGAATCGCCCACGCATCATCCGGAGCCACGAGGGAAATCGGCGGCACCGCCACAGAAGCTGTCAGCCGATCCCATTGGGCATGGAGCGAAAAAGGCCTCCAAGCGAAAAAAAGACCAAGCGCAACCCCTGTACCAATCCCTAAGCGCAATCCAAAGCGCCCAAAACCCATCTCCTCCCCTGTGCTCACTCATTGACCCCTTCCAGGAGGACGTGCCCTTCCCCTTGCCTGCTTGTGCGCCTCGCTGCCCAAGGCCTCGCCCACCTCAGCCACATCCTCTTCCGGCTCGGCGACCCTCACCCGTGGCATCACCCCAAAGCGCAACACACCCTCTTTTTCATCAAGGTGCGCACCAATTCCATCATCGCCTCGAGCAGCAAGCTCAGATGCAATCCGATCTGCTTCTTCTTCGGTGATCCCAAGGGCTTTTCCAAGCTCTTTTGCCGTCAAGGTCTGGCTCCGAAGCAATCTCCGCACCTTCGCTTCCAAGTTTTCATTTTCTGAGGACTTGGTCTTGCGGGCAAGGGCAAATAAAAGCAAAGCGATGGCGATCGGCACACCACCAAGAAGCCCTCCTGCCACAATGGTCCATGCGTTGAACCCAAAGACTCCAAGGATTGCCAATAGCGCCAAAACTCCAGTCCCCAAAGAAAGCCCCCCAAGCCCTCTCAGCATGATTACCTGAAGCGCGGCATCCTTCGGCTCAACCACAACCATCCCAGGGACGAAGGGCCTTTCTCTCCCACAAGCCAAGCACAAGTAGCGCTTGCCTCGGGGGCGCACAGCCGCAACCGCCCCACAATGCGGACAGCGGTTTGCTTCTCCAAAGACACGACCGCACTGAGGGCAGCGCGAAGCGCCTTCCTGCACAGGAAAGGCACAGGTGGGGCAAGGAAAGGCCATCTCCCCTCCAAAAAAGCTCAGCGGACGAGCACTCCTGTTGCTTCGATGCCAAAGGGCACATCCAGGGCCTTTGCTCCCTCAGCCTCAAGGTGGCGGCGCTCTTCTTCGCTGAGCGAGGCCATGTACACCCGACCTTCAACGACGGCTTCTCGTCCTTCAACATCGCGGGGCAGGAAAAAGCTGTGCCCTGCCATTGGCACTTGCACGGGCCCCACATCCTCGCTTTTGATCTCCATCCAGCACCCCATCGCCTTGCAAACCCTCTCGATCCTCCCCTCCGTGCGGATGAGCTTTCCTTCGAAATCCCGAGGAGATCGAGCGATGTCTGCAAGCTTGACCTGTGGAGTTCCTTGCTCAAAGGGTTTCCCAAAAAACCTCCCCTCTGGGGTCACTTGGGCCACCTCATGGGCTTGCGCATGCTCCTTGTGATGGGAGCAGCTGTGCCCTTTGCCCTCCTCCCCTCCTTGGGCATGGTCAGTATGGACCGCCTCGCGATTGGCCAAAGCCGTGGCTTCTCCTGCCTTCTTTTCGTGCCTTACCTCATCGCATCCAAAAAGCGCAACCACACACCAGAAAGCGCACCCGCAAAGCCCAAGAACACGCATGGCGCTCCTCCTTTCTCTGAGTCTCTAGCACGCCTCACCTTGGGCTCAATCCTCCTGAGTGATCCAATTTAAGCCCAATCAGCTTTGCCACCGAAGCCTCGTCGGCAGGGGTAAATGGATAGCGGTCAAATTCAGAAGAGCTCACCCATGCAAATGAGTGCACGTTTTTGCACACAGGCTCCGCATCCCCCAAATCACACTCATAGAGATGGAGCTCAATCACGTAATGCGGGTAGGCGTGGGTCACCGAAGCAAGATGCGCTCCGACCCGCACCTCAACTTCAAGGCGCTCCCAAATCTCTCGGCGAAGGGCCTCTTCGTCGCTCTCTCCAGCCTCGACCTTTCCACCTGGAAACTCCCAAAGAAGGGGAAGCACGGCGTTTGGGCGCCTCTGCGTGATGAGATAGCGTCCGTCACGTTCGATCACCGCAGCGACCACGCGGATCAGGGGAGGAGGTTGTAAGAGGGCCATGGCAAAATCAGTTTTGGCTTGGGTATACCACAAGGCCCATGCGTTTTCTCTACTTTGGTCTACCCCTCGGCCTCGAGATCTTGCGCCGCCATGGCTGGATTCCACGGGTGGCCTGCCTGAGCGATGGCGAAGGACTGGCGAGGGCCCGCAAACGCGTCGCACCCATTAGTGGCCCAGCTGGGCGAGTGCTCTCCATTCCTCTCGGCGAGGCTCCTCTTCTTCTCAAAAGCCCTGACCTGCACTCGCAGCGCGTTTTTGAGATTTTGCAAAGCGCTCGTCCTCAGGCGATCTTCGTCTGGTTTTGGCCAAAACGCATCCCCTCCCCTGTCCTCGAGCTCGCTCCTCTCGGTGCCTTCGGAGTGCACCCTTCGCTTCTTCCACGCCACCGTGGGCCGGATCCCTTCTTTCACGCAATTCGTGCCGGCGATTTAGAAAGCGGCGTGAGCCTCTACCGCTTGGATGCCGAATACGATAGCGGCCCCATCGTCGAGCAGCTCTCTTTGCCCATCGCTCCAGATGAAAACGCGGGCTCGCTTGCCCGAAAACTCGATCGCCTGGGGCTTGGCTTGCTCCTTTGGGCCATCGAGCGCCTGGCTGCTGGAGATCCGCTTCAAGGCCGCCCTCAAGATCCGGCGCAAGCCACCTTTGCACCCCTTCCGAGCGATGAAGACCTCGCCATCGACTGGACGCGCTCAAGCGAAGAGATCCTGCGCCTGATTCGCGCTGCCTACCCTACCCCCCTTGCCAGCGCCCAATTCGGCGAAGCGCTCGTCTTCATCCGCAAAGCCATCCCTTATACCGGCCCAATGCCTTGTGCCATCGAAGTCAAAGAAGCGATCCTCACCCCTTCTGGGGTCGCCATCCGTTGTGGAGAAGGAGCGATCGAAGTCATCGAAGTGGAGCGAGGCGATGGCTTGCGGCTTCGCGGAGCAG
>JANWYL010000264.1 GCA_025056955.1 Sandaracinaceae bacterium
AAAATTCGAACACCACTTGTCCTTGAGGAGAACTTCCCAATGGAGGGCCTTGGCTTGAAAGCCACACACCCACTGCTGTTGCGGCTCCTCCAGCCACAAGAATACCCCCAAGGATTAACCAAAACGCAGGTTCTTCGACAATCGAGGGGCCAGAAGGAGGAGGAGGAGTGGCCAAAATGGGGGGCCTTTCCTCTTCTGCGAGCTTGCGTGGTTCAACTGGTTCCTGAATCCGGGCTTTGAGAGCGGTTTCAAGGGTTCCTGCAACGAGACGTTCTACGGCTGGCTCGAGCTCTCCAACGGCGCTTTTCACGCTTCCCGAACCCCGTGCCAACCTTCTTCCTGTTGCCACATCAAAAACAAGCAACTCAAGCTGAACTTCGTTGGGATTGCTTCCCTTGGACACACGGATGAGGCCAAGTCGTTCGACATCAAGCATTGAGGCCACCCTTCGGAGGGCAGAAGTGGGTTCCATTCTTTCGAGGCTTTCCGTGCGCACGGATTCCAGTGCGGGGCCAAGGGCCTCAAGGCCCGGAACATCAGGAAGTGTAAATGAAATCGAAGCCGTTCGACGAGGCCCAACCGAGATCGATTGCACAGCGGGAACGGAGCCAGCGCGGGAAACACGCACAACGTGCTCGCCGTGAAAAAGTTCAGGCACGGTGAGTGGCGTGAGGCCGCGCGGGAGAAAGTCGACGTAAGCGATTGCCCGAGGAGGGTCGCTTGCGATGGTGATTGAGGAACTTGGATTTCCACGGGGGCGGGCGGATTCATAGCGTTGGATCACGTCAGGGCTAAATAGATTTGGATCCGGACGAACATAAGGCATCTGCACATGCAGCCGAGCAAAGATCCGTTGGGCCTCTCTGTTTTTACCCTCAAAGACAAGCGAAGCGCCGAGGAAGAGCAGGGCTTCCGCAAGGTCATGCGGGTCTTCAAGGGCTGCCGCTCCAATATCAAAAGCTGAGACGGCTTCCGTGAGCAAGGCGATCGCTTTTTGGAAATCCATATCTAGGTATGCTTTGCGACCAGCTTCAAGTTGCTCCCTGGCTTTTTGCAGTGCCAAAAGCTGCTCCTCTCCGTATCCCAAAAAGCGACGATCTGCTTCTTCCCATCGAACCCAAGGGATGCGCCTTAGGGTGGCCCGCGCCCTCGCTCCAACCCGCTGTGCGATGGCTTCAAGCCCTTCCTCAGCAGGGAGGGCAATCACATAGGCCCTTAGCGATTGCGGAGGAACCTCGCTGGAACTCGCTTCTTCGCTTTCGGCTTGACCTTGGGTATTTGCGGACAATCCGCTTCTTCCATCGTCTGCATAGGCAGGGAGGGTAGCCGTGAGAACAAAAAACACACTCCAGCTGGCAAGGCAGATTAAGGAAGCCCTACGACTTCGAAGCATAAAACCCAAACCCAAATAATCTTAAAGATGCGCCGACAAGATGGAACCTCGGATTATCTCGAGGAAGGATCACGTTGGGAAGCCTCTAAAAGCCGCTTTTTCAATGCGATGAGCACCGGATCGGACTGCAGAAGCTCCCTCATGTAGGACTCAAGCAAAAGACGACCTTGAGGGGTGAGCCGTTGGCAGTGCTTCTTTAACACCTCTTCAACCAAGGCCTCATTGACTTCTCCCATGCCCAGCTGACCTGCTCGAATCGCTTGAGCCATCGCGCGAAGAGCCTCACTCCCCCCGCCCCTGGGCGTGGATGAGGAGATTGGCTTATGCTGGGCAATTTCCAGAGCGCTTTGAAAACCTTCTCCCCCCGTTGGGATGGAAGGGTAGGCTGGTAAATGGGGAGGGAGCTGCGAGCCAATCTTTCTCAAGGGATCCGACATTGGTGCTTAAATGATGCATTTAACGCTGGTTTGCTTTTTTGCAAATGCCAACGCCCCTAGCGGATGTTATTGATTGCGGTTTTTGTGGTTTCATGCCTGGCTTTGAGCACGTTTGAGAGTGTTGAATACACGCGGTTTTCCTCTTGGATTTGATGCTGGAGCAAAAGAAGACTCATCGCATCTTGGTGCCCAGTGGAGAGGGCGGCTTCAAGGGAGTCGGAAGATGCCGATGTTGCGCGAGAAAGAGGCTGTGCAGCAACCCCTCGAATTGTTGCGGCGATGAAAGGTCCTCCAGGGAGGGTGCGAGAAGCCGCTTCAATGCCTCGCAAGAGAAGGAGAGCCCCATCGCTTAGGGTTTCCTGAAAGCGCTGAGAGCGGGTTCTCTCGGCCAAAAGGCTTGAGGATTCACTCTGAATTCTAATTGAGCTGCGATCGATTCTGATGCCCATTTTTGCCTCCTCAAAGGTTATCGGAAGAAACCCTGAATTGTTGCTCAATCATTCTCCACATGTTCTTGACAATGAGACTGGGTTCTCCATAGACGAGGCAGAATGGAGGCTGCTTGTGTCATCCAAGCACGTTGGCGCCAGGGCAAAGCCTGAGCACCTCCTCGCATCCACCGAGCTTTCTTCTAGGCCTTGCCATGCGGAGGAAGGGATGCCTTTTAACGACGGGAGAGAAACGATGAAAACCACTGAAAGCAGCGGACTTCCGCATGGCTCTCTCCTCAGCACTGGCGACTTGGCCCGCGCATGCAAGACGACTGTTCGGACTGTCCGTTTCTACGAAGAAGAAGGGCTCATTAAGCCTCTTTTGCGCTCTGAAGGGGGGCATCGCCTCTATGGGCCTGCTCAAGCTTCGCGACTTGCACTGATCATCGAATTGCGAGAAGCGGGGATGTCCCTTCACGAAATCAAAGAGCTTCTCGAACTCAAGCGCAGCTCAAGCACTCCCTCCGATGCCAGCGAGCGCCTTTCGGCAATGCTTGAACGTCAAATTGCAGATGTGGGTGCGAAAGTCGAAATGCTTCAAAGGCTTTTGGAAGAGTTGATGAAAACCATGTCCATCATCAAGGAGTGCAAGCCATGCCAAAGAGGGGCCTTTCCTAATTGCTGCTCAGAATGCGCGGTGATGCAGCGGAAAGACTTGCCGCGGGCGATGAAATTGATTTGGGGCTAGTCGCAGCAACAATTGCCTAGTTTTGGCTGTGGCTTTGTTGCACTTGCGGTTGGCGAAAAAACACTGGCATTCAAACGGAAGCGCAATTAGCATGAGAATATGGCCTACTCAGGCGCTTCAGTTGTGCGTGCCAGTCGCGAATCTCTCAGTCGGGTGCTTGCTTTGCTTCAAGAACCATCTGTTCCTTCAGAGCTTCAGTCTCTTACGGAAGTGGTGGCTCAGGCCGTTGGGAAGCTTTTCGAGGCCGAGCAAGCTTCTGAAGAAAGGGAGGGAAAAACAGCCACTCGGGCCGCGATGGGCTTTATCAGCCAGGCCCTTGCCCTTTTGCAAGAAGCGCCAAATCCGCGTGAAGAAGTTCAACAGAGCATTGAAATCCTGGCTACGGCCATGTCTTCGATCTACCCCCTGACCACTGCTCCAACCCTTGCTCCGCCTCCTCCTGAGCCAGCACAAAAAGAACCGGAGGGCCAAGCCTTGGCACCGACCGTAAAACTTGCGCCATCTGAGGTGCCATCTG
>JANWYL010000265.1 GCA_025056955.1 Sandaracinaceae bacterium
TCTCTCCTTCTCTTCAATCCCTGCTTCACCTCATCGCATCTTACGTCCAAATACCCATCCGCTGGCTTGGAACGGGACCTGAGCGAAGCTCACTCATCGAATTGGCCGACTGCTTTGATCAACTCCTCCACCATTAGCCTTCCCGCAACTTACGGTCACGCCCTAGCAGCAAAGCCATCTCTCCCGATCAGTAGAACACCCTCGCACCCAAAAAGAGCTCAACTTTATTGAAAGAAGCGGGGTCAACGAAATCAACAGCATCAAAGCGATAATCAGTAAATTGGCCAGTGTAACGAAAGGTGGCATTGATGCCAAACCAGTCCGTGAATCTCAACTCGCCGAAAAGCCCTGCTCCCACCCGAACATCTTCGCGCTCACCATTTCTGCGATCAATGAAAGGACGTGAAGGATCCCCACCTCGAATGGCACCAAAATCGACATAAGAAATATCAAAATCAGCACTTAAAAGAAAAACTCCACTTATTAACATTTGATAAGCAATATAGCCCCGATCACGAGAGTAGTAGTTTCCCAATACCGATGGGAACATGTCGCGATCATAGCCAAAGCGCAAATTCATCGTTTCCGTGATCCGCCACTGAAGCTCTGCCTGGGCCACTATAGAATCGTAGTCTTGATCGTATGGGACTTCCCTAACTGTGGTTTGAGGGAAAAAGCCAGCTCCATACCCAAAAAAGAGAGCAGCGCTTATCGTTTCGCTCAAAGCGCCGTTAAAGCCCAATCGGCTCCGCACACGCACGTTGTCTTGGACCAGCGAAGGGCCACGCTGTTCAGAGTAGTAATCACGAATCGAAACAACTGTGTCGTGAACAATCGCACTTTGGGGCAAAAACCGAAATGTTTCTTGAAGGGTTATATCGTGATTGAATGAATTGGCATATTGGAAAATTGAACCTTCAAAGTAATCCAGGCCGAAAGCGTAAGCTGTCCGAACTTGAAACATCCCTCCATCTGTTTGGAAGAAGAGATCAAGACCTGCCTGGTTTGAGATCCGAGCATGAGATGCCTGCGGATTGAAGTTTTCAGTAAATGGCCGAACCCCTCGGATAAAGTTGTCCCAAATCGAAAATGAGAATGGGCGATCTGGAAAAAGCACTAATCGCAAAGAACCATTGAGTTCAAGGTTCCGTCGGTTGGGATCTGCAAAGAACTCATAGTAGGCAGCTGCCAAACCACCCCTAAAAGTCGCTGTGGGCTTTGACTCTGGCGTGTCTCTGCCCTCTCCCTCTTCTCGCCTCTGAGGCCCAAGGGTTGAAAACAAAAAGTGGGGCGTGACCCGCAAAATCGCCGTGTCAATCTTTGGAGCCAGTCGCCGCGCCGGATCAGGATTGTCCTCGGTGAAGTAGAGGTTGGAGTCCCAACCGATCTCCACTCCAACACCCGGGTGCAACTCAAAATCACCTACCCTAATCCCCGGCCCCTCTGCCCTTGAGCGGTCGGCAAGCCAAGCGGTTTGGGCCTCCGCTCTCCCAGCAGGTCCTGAGACCAGAAACATAACAAAAATGACTTGACTAAGACAAAATCCCTTTTTACCACGCATCACCATCCACATTTTTTTCCTCCAAAAGCCTTTTCCCCCATAAGCCCTTGCTTCTTTTGAAATCGGACTGCTCTCGATTTTGCCTCAACCATCCCCGCAAGACGTGGCGATGGATACCCCAGTTGCAATCTGCTTGTCAAGGCACACACACGCTCCCTACATGCGAGTTGTCTCATGACCATCTCCTCGCAAAGCAGATCTTTGGATGCACCCTTTGTCCTTCCCATTCGTTTTCTCTAGACCTGAACACCAGTTCAGTTTTGTGGCTCAAATACAAAGGGAAATGAGTAGGTCACGCTACCTCCCTCTGGCCCCACAGTGAAGCGAAACTGTTGAACGACGCGAACAATGCACTCACCCACTTCATCGCTTCCCATCGAATTTTCAACCACCCGAACATTCGACACAGTTCCACTTGGCTGGATCGTCATCGATATTGCGACACGTCCCTTTAGGCTCGGATTTTTTCGCAGTTCGCGCTCGTAGCATGCCTGTATGGCAGATTTGCGGCTATTGATCATCCGAACCACTGCCTGCTGGTCGAAGTCACCACTTCCTCCCTCCTCTTCAACCCCACTGAATGTGACACGCGCCCTAACCACTCGCTCGATTACTTGCACATTCTCCTCGCGGGTTTGAGTCAGTTCCGCCCCCCCAACCGCCCGAAGCGCACCCAGCCCTGCCAGATCTTTTCCGATTCCGCCTCCTCCGCTCCGCTCACGAAGAACGCCGCCTGTGCTGCTTGTCGCTACGCCCACCCCCTGAGCTTGTGCGAACACGTCCTCCGCCCGTGCAGTCACTGCGCCACCCCGCAATACATCGGCAAAAGCCCCTTGTCCGCTCCCGAGGGCACCAAGCAAAAGGGTCTCAACCTGATGGGCAGCCGCTTCTGCAGCCATTCGAGCCTCTGCATTGGCGCGGGCCTGCCTCTCTGCTCGCCCTTCTGCCGCTTCCGATTGTGCCCCCTTGCTGACCTCAGCCTTTCGAGGCTCTGGCTCGCTCTTCTGAGCCTGCTCGGTCGCTTCTTGTGTTTCACTCTTTTCATCTCCTTTTTCGGTGGTCTCAGGCTCTGGCTCAGGTTCCTCTCGGAACAAAAGCTCAGCCACATTTTCAGGAATCACGGCAAGACTCGTTTGCATCGGCCAGTCGGCATTCTCAAGGTAGATCACAAAACCAAAATGAGCCATGAAAGAAAACATCACAAAAGCGGTAAAAGCCCAGTCGATGTGGGCCGCAACCCCTCCAAGAACAGCTGTTGGCAACTGGGGGCGGGTTTGAGGAGGTGGCGGATCGACGAACTGGAAAAGAAGCGTGGTCTCTCCAATCGAAACAAGGCCTTTGGCTGTATCTGACAGCTTGATTTGCCAGTATTGACCAGCGTTGCGAGCAGCACCTGTTTTCCGGAGCGTTTGGAGCTCCTCCACCCGCTTATCGATTCCAATGCGCCCGCCCATGGACTCCGTGAAATTGAGGATGTAGTCATTCCCTACCAGCTGGAACAGCTCAAAACTCCCCTCAATGCCAGGAACGATGATGTGATTGCTCTCGGCATTTCCCACCCTCACTGTTTCTCGCCGGCGAATGATGCGCTCTTCGACCAAGCGCCCACCTTGAACCACCCCAATTCTCAACACCTTTGGCCCTGCAGGTCGAGCCACTGAGACGGCCTGCATGGCCATGGTCATTGCGCCTGGCCGTACCCCTCCTCCAGGCCGCTGGGGATTTTGAGTCGCTTGAGCTGGAGGTGTCTGAGAACTGGCGCTCATTTCTCTCCTCCTTCTTCCTCAAACGCTCTGCCCTCGCCACTCCCCGATCGAAATCCTGCAATAACTTCAACAAGCGCCTTCCACCCCGCCCTTGTGCGCTCTTCGCATGGGGCTACGGCAGCACCGATGCCTCGAGCAAGCCCCGTCCCTCCAAACCCCCATGCAATTGCGGAAAGTGATTTTTGACCAG
>JANWYL010000266.1 GCA_025056955.1 Sandaracinaceae bacterium
CGCTGGCCGCCGCCTGGGTTTGGCCATCGCCAAAAGGCTTGCCGAAGAGGGCATGCACCTTGCCCTCCATTATCACAGCCCTCAAAGCCGCAGTGGATGCGAGGCCTTGGCAGAGGAAGCAGCGAAGAGAAAGGCCAGGGCTTTGATCTTGCAGGCCGATTTAATGGATGGCTCGGAGTGCCGCCGTCTTGTGAGATCAGCTCTGGAATTTTTTGGTCGCCTTGATCTTCTGGTCGCGAGCGCCGCCAACTTCGAGCGGATCCCTTTTGAAAATGTGGATGAAGAGGCGATGGACCGGGCCTTTGCCTTAAACGTCCGCTCCACGCTCTCCTTGGTCCACGAGGCCCGTCACGCCCTTCGGCAGTCCAATGGCGCTGTCATCATCGTCACATGCACAAGCGCCTCCCTTCCCTACCCGAATTATCTTCCCTATGTCGTGAGCAAAGGGGCCGCCCGCCAACTCATGCGGGCCCTTGCGATTGAACTCGCTCCAGAGGTCAGGGTCAATGCCGTGGCCCCCGGCACTGTGCTTCCTCCAGAGTCCATGAGCGAAGCACAAAAAGTTTCACTCGCCCGCCGCACCTTGCTTCAGCGCCTTGGCACTCCTGAAGATGTGGCCGAAGCCGTCGTGTACCTGGCCAAATCCAAATTCATCACAGGGCACGAGATCTTGGTCGATGGCGGCGTTGTGCTTGCTGGAAAACACTCGGGGGAGTAGTTAGGGAGACCAAGGAGGCGATCCGTAAGCAGGAACCATCCCACGTGCTCCTGTGGGATCGCCCTTTCGACCTCCAGGCACAAAGGCGTCAACAGTGATGCGAACACCTGTCTGAACCCACGCGTCCCATTCTTGACCCACTTGCCTTCTGTCCTCAAAGGTGGGTTGAGCCCCAAAGGTGAGGTCCAGATTCAAGTGGTCAGTGGCCAACCACCGAAACCCCCATTGAAATGAATAGTCGGGGCCCAAAAGGTCAAATGGATCCCCGCCAAAGGCCTCAAGGATGAGGCGCACGTCGACATCGAAAAAACCCATGTCCACCCCAAGGCCCCAAAAAGGACGGACGAGAAGATGCCCTGGAGAGCCAACTCCCTCCCTTTCTTCGATCAGCACTGAACCCCGGGCCCCTCCATTCCAGTGGATCATCACCCAATCCTTCCACAGGCGGGTTGTCATCACAAAATACGCGTACCAGCCAAAAGCTGGATCAAACATGCTGCCTGCCCCAAAGGGCATCATGAAGCCAAGATCGAAGGCCAAGCCGGGAACTCCATTTTCTTCGGCTTTCCAAAATAAAAGCTTGAACTGAAGCACAGGGTTAGGAATGGCAATCCTTCCCGAGGAAGGATCACTTGAACGCCCCACTCCCCCCCCTGTGATGATTTCAAGCCAATCGATTGGAGTTACCCCAAACATCAGGTAATACGCATAGTCGAAGGCACCCTGGCTTATCGCCAAATCAGGCCAGCTTTCAAATTCAAGCTGCCCAGTGTCCACAATCCGCGCATCATCTGTAACAAAGGGGCGAACCGCTAACCCTTTTGAGGGAATACCAAAGCAAAACAAAAGGAGCCAGAACGCAAATAGAGCGACCCTTTTCAATTGTAACTACTCCATGTGGGCCGGAACCTATGGCATCAAGGTCACATCGTCAAGTTTTTAACCACGATTCTTCGTTTCCCGCTTGAACAATTATTCGTTCATAAGCCCTTCCAAATCATTTACGATTTTTTCCATCCCATCTCCCTCTAGCGCATAGAGTCCTCTGCACCTTCCTTGTTTGTCAAAAAGAAGAACCCCCGTGCCGTGCAGAATGTCTGTTTTTCCGTCCTTGTTTTGCCGTTGTGGCAGTGGCTGAAAGAATGCCTTTGTGAGAACCCGTTCGACCTCAGCGGGAGGTCCTGTAAGAAGAATCCAGCTTGGATCCCACCCAAAGCGCTCTGCAAACTCGCGAAGCCGCGCCGGCTGGTCGTTCTGAGGATCCACCGTAATTGAAACCACCCGAAAGCGGTCCCGATGTGCTGACATTCGCTTTCTCAGGTTGGAAAGCTGAGCGGCCAAAAGAGGGCAGACATCAGCACAGCTTGTAAAAAGGAAACTTGCCACCCACACCTTTCCGAAAAGAGAAGCCGAATGGAATGGCTGCCCATCCTGATCGATCAGTTGAAACGCTTCAACTTGAAAAAGGACCGGAAGATCCCCCTCGTTCGCCACAAGTTTCCACGCTCCAAAAACTCCCACAAGCAAGAAAACCAGAAAAAACGACGAGAAAGCGTATTTTCGAAGCCCCACGTGAGAGGAAGAGAGCATTGCCTTAAGCTTCGAGCATTTAGAGGCTTCGTCAAATCGATGAAACGATGTTGATGGCTTGAACCTATCCAGCAGGCCCTCGTGATTTCGCTCGCAAAGTCCTTTCCTTGTTCTGGACCAAGCTCGCCAAAGGCTTCATGCTTATAGTGCTAACCTTCGCGAGGTCACGATGCTTCGCTACGCTGCTGACGTCCGTACCCTCGCTTTCGTCGCTTTTTATTACCTTTTGATTTTGGCTGCGATTTTCACTCCCCTTTGGTGGCCGCATGTTCCGTGGTGGCTCACCTTGCTCCACGTGATAATCACATGTTTTTTTTCGTTCTTTTGCGCAGTGATCACCCACAACACAGTGCACTGTCCCGTTTTCAAAAGCCGCACCCTCAATCGCCTCTTTCAAATTGTCCTCACCCCTTGTTATGGGCACCCCGTGTCCATGTATGTCCCTGGACACAACCTTTCTCATCACAAGTACACCCAAACCCCTAAGGATCGGATGCGCACCGACAAGGCTCGCTTTCGGTGGAACCTCCTCAACCAACTCTTTTTCTCCTTCATCGTTGGCCCAGCGATTTTCAAGGATAACCTCGAGTTCGCGCGCGTTATGCGCAAGAGAAATCCTCGATGGTTTAGGCAACTGCTCTACGAAACGGGGTTTTACCTTTTCTTTCTTGTTTCAACCCTTGGTGCGTTCATTTGGGTAAGTGGTTTTGCAAGCGGCATTTGGAGATGGCTTATTTTCGTTGTGCTCCCCCACCAGTATGCAGCATGGGGAATTATGGGAATCAACTACGTCCAACACGATGGGACCGATCCAGATCACCCATACAACCACAGCCGCAATTTCACCGGCAAAATTGTTAACTGGTTCACATTCAACAATGGCTACCACGCGGTGCACCACCACTACCCTGGTCTTCACTGGTCACTGGCACCCGAGGTGCATGCGAGGGAGTATGCACCCCACATCGACCCGCGACTCGACCAGAAGTCACTCCTTGTGTATCTGTTTAAGCAGTTCATCTACCCAGGAAAGCGCACCCGCTACGACGGTACCCCCGTTGTGCTCGGCCCCCCACGTGAGGATGAGCCGTGGATCCCGCGCTTTGATGCAGGTGAAATTCAGGTTGAAGAAAAGGATTTGGGAGCAGGAGCGTAGCTATTGTTGCGGAATGGGTTGCACGATCGGGTTTTCACCCCCACTCGTC
>JANWYL010000267.1 GCA_025056955.1 Sandaracinaceae bacterium
ACCGACATGACCAAAAAAAGCGTTCCCCGCAACGAAAAACAAAGTCGGAGTGCCCTCGCTTTTGATTCGACGAATCAGCGCAGCCACCCGATCGATTCCCCCAAGTGGTTTCGAAGTGCAGCCACAGGGCTCAAGTTGCCCCTCCCAGTCTGTCATGAAAATGAGCCGTAACTCCGACCTGCCCAAACCTGAACTGACAAAAAAGACGCGCTCCGAATCGCCCCTCTTTTCATGAGGTGGAGCAGAGCACCCACAGAGAGCCACAAATGCCGTTACCCCCCTAAGCCCAACCAACCAACCCAATTCACTTTTGCGGAAAAGGCGCCTAGAAATTCCTTGACGCATTGCGAGAAGGCGCATACGCTTATTTGTTGTTTTATCACTTTGGGTCAAGTTTCCATGCTCAGAATTCGTTTAGCGCGATTTGGTGCGAAGAAAAGGCCTCACTATCACATCGTGGTTGCAAATGCAGAAGCACCCCGCGATGGGCGCTTCCTTGAGCAGGTTGGAACCTACAACCCCCAGCATCCGATCGAGCGTCAGTCAATTGCGCTCGACCGGGTCGACCATTGGATTTCGATGGGTGCCCAACCAACTGAGCGGGTTCGCAAAATTCTCAGTGCTTACCGGAACGCCAAAAAAGCCGCATGAGTGGAGAAGCTTCTTCTGCCGAGCATGCCCAAGTTCTTGAAGAACTTGTGGCCTACATCGCAAAAGCATTGGTCGATCACCCCGAGGCTGTAAAGGTTGAGTCTTCTCTTGAGAAAGGAAGGCTCAAGCTGCGCCTCGCTGTTGCCCCAGAGGATCTCGGAAAAGTGATTGGTAAAGAAGGGAAAACAGCGCGGGCCATTCGGGCAGTCGTGGCAGCAAGTGCCGCCCAAATCGGTGCTCGGGCAGTCTTGGACATCATCGAGTAAGCCTAGCCCCTGGCACTTGCGTGATAGCAAAGGACTGGAAGTCTCGTTGTTTCAAGAACGCGTCTGGCAGTGCTACCGATCAATGCCCTTTCTACTCCTGAGCGACCGTGCGTGCCCATTACGATCAAAGCGCCTTCAATTTTTTCTGCTTCTTCAAGGATGGCTTGGGCAGGCTCTTTCTCTGTCACTCGCAGTGTGTAACGTTCCCGCCCTTCGGATGAGAGCACGCGGGCCACGGTGGTCTCCAAGGTGCTAATGGCATGGCGATCAGCACTGGCGTGCACGATCGTCAATTGAGCACTCATCGCATTTGACCATCTCCAAGCGAGCCCAAGCGCCTTCATGCTCGGCTCAGAGCCATCGACTGCCACAACCCACCGACCACCATGGGGATCCACTGTTCGCCCACAACTCGACCCCCCCCCACTTGGCACAACAAGAATTGGGCCCTTTTGGTGCTTAAGCAAGTGCTCGGTGGTTGATCCCAGCCATCGCTCCCAAAAAGAGCCCTGCATTCTCCCTGTACCCACGGTGACAACCACCTCTCCTCCTTGAGGTGCCGACGAACGCAACAGAGCGGCCCGTTCCATAAGCACTTCACAGGGGCGCCCTTGGGCGATTTCCACCTGAAAGGGAACACCAAAAGCTGCATGCGCTTGAACCATGCGATTCAACTCCTTCGAGGCCTCTTCTTTTCTCGCATCAAGCTGCTTGCGCAGGGCCTCTTCGAAAGGAGAGCTTACGCCAACCCCTTCCTCACAGCTCCCGCCAAGCACATGCAGCGCAAGCACATGGGCGCCAAGGTCTTTGGCAAATAAAAGGGCCGTATCAAGAATATGGACATCGCCAGGCTGAAGCTCTAAACCCACTAAGAACCAGTCACGCATGGCCCACCTCAGGCCTTATACCAGCAAACGACAAGCCCTTTTTCCGCCCTTCCATGGCTGCTCACAGCCCCATCGTTTTTGCGATGATCAGCTTCATGACCTCGCTCGACCCTGCTCCAATTCGAAACAACCTTTGATCCCGGTAATGACGAGCCACCCACAACTCCTCAAGGTACCCCATCCCTCCGTGAAACTGCACAGCGAAGTCAGCAATCTCTTGAGCCACGTCTCCCACAAACAACTTACCCATTGAAATCAAACGCACCGTTTCGAAACTCACCGCTTCGCGGCGCACGTACTTTTCCGTATTGAAAGCATCCGCTGCCTTATACACCAAGGCCTTTGCAGCCTCCGCCTTGGTATAGAGTTCGGCGATGCGGTGCTGCCACACCTGGTGCTTGATGAGGGGCTTACCAAACACCTGCCGATCCCTTCCCCATTCAAGGCTACGCTCGAGAGCATAAAATGCCGCAGCGATTGTCGAGCTTGAGCCAATCAATCGCTCGGTTTGAAAATTTTGCATAAGATAAACAAATCCTTTCCCCTCTTCACCCAGGAGATAGCGGGTGGGAACTCGGCAATCGTCGAAAAACAATTCGGCCGTATCGCTTGACCAGTTGCCCATTTTGGAGAGTTTCTTCGATACGCTAAATCCCCTTGTGTCAGTTGGAAAAAGCAAAATCGAAAAGCCATGGTGCCCTGCTTCTGGGTTGGTCCGAACGAGCAAAGTGATAAAATCGGCACGAGTCCCGTTGGTGATGTACGTTTTGCCTCCCCGAACAACGTAGTCACCCCCCTCTTTGCGAGCCACGGTGCGAATGTTTGCCACATCGGATCCGGCATTTGGCTCCGAAACACCAAGGGCTGCAATGCGCTCACCCCGCAAGGCAGGCTCAAGGAATTCCTTTTTCTGTTCTGGCGTCCCAAGGTCTGCGATACAGGGCGTGGCCATATCGCTCTGCACAAGCAAAGCCATCACCACGCCGCCAGCATTGGCTCGAACGAGTTCTTCGCTTTTTGCAATTGAAAACCAATAATCCCCTCCCCCTCCGCCATATTCTTCAGGGTAATGAGCGCCCAAAATCCCTAGCTTCCCTGCACGCTCAAAAACCCAACGCGGGAAAAGCCCATCTCGCTCCCACTCGTCAACGTGGGGAGCAAGTTCTTTCACTGCAAAATCCCTGCATGTCTTGCGAAAAAGCTCATGCTCCTCGGTATAGGGATTAAACATTATGCCTCCGTTGTTTTGATGAATGCATACTCATTCAGTCTTTTCCGAAAAGCAACACCCTAAGGGTAATCATTTTTGATGAGAAAACCCTCCAGATTGCACTTGCCCAAGTGCTTTTTTATGTCTTTCGCAAAAAGCTCTTTTAGGTCGGTTCACATGCTTGATCCGGAATTTGTTGCCGATGCACCGTATGCTCCTGAGGGGCTTTTCATCGATGAAGTATTGCTTGTTGACAAAGAGCGGAGCCTCGTAAGGGTGCGGATGCCCACCCACGAGGGCTTACCCCTCACCCGTGACCAGCGAGCGCACCCCATCCGCCACCCTCGCCACCTGGCAGGAGGTCTCATGGTTCATATGACTGGCGTTGCTGGCTTTGTACATGCTTACTATGTGCTTGGTTTGCGGCACTCAGAGGGGTGGATTGGCTATGGCGTGCGCATTCACGATGCCCGATTCCGCGCCCTTG
>JANWYL010000268.1 GCA_025056955.1 Sandaracinaceae bacterium
AGCCATCGACAAGGGCGTGAATTGCTTGGACTTGGGACTCGGGACGATCACCACCTCTGTCGGCCTGCAGGCGCCGTGTCGCTGCCTGCACTGCCCTCACATCGCTTGTCATTTTCTGAAAGACCTCGACCGCCCCCACGTAGTTGACTCCGCCCTCTTGGAAATCTCCGTGTGCAGCCATGGCATACCGGGCATCTCCCTCGGGGCCAAGCTCCCTTGCAATTCCCGGAACGATCACCGTTTCAAGGGTGTTCTGCACCTCCTTGATGACTGGCCCCATCGATCCAGTCGTATCGACGACAAAGCAAATATCGACCGAGCGAATGCGGGTTGAAAAGTCAAACTCGCGTTGGGCCATCCCCTCGTAAGGCAAAACCACGTAGAGTGTCCCTTCCGGAGGACGGGAACTCCCATCGGTTGGTGAAGAGCCTGCAACAGTTTCGGTGAGATCGTCAAAGGCGTCACCATCGCTGTCGTTGCGGCTTGGGTCACTGCCCCGCATCGCCTCTTCGCGGTCAGTAAGCCCATCGTTGTCGCTATCGAGATCACGCAGGTCCGGGCGACCATCGCCATCAGAATCGTTCACCACGCAGGGGTCGCTTGAGCGTGCTTCCTCGCGATCCGGAATCCCATCGCCGTCTGAATCGTTATCAAGGAAGTCGGGCATTCCGTCCCCATCGGGGTCTCCTGTCCCCTCTGCCCAATCGGCAATTCCGTCACCATCCGAATCCATTCTCGGATTACAGCCTACGGGGGGGAGTCAGAGGATGGCATCACCGCATCACTTCCTCCTCCACCATCTCTTCTTTGAGGTTGAGACATTTTGAGTTCTCCGTCCCCACAGGCTTGAACCACAAGGGCAAGACCAATCACGCCAACCACATGCCAGCTGGGTTGCTTTTCCATGGCTCTCTGACCTTCCTTCAAATTCAGGGCCATCTTAACAATTGCCTCGCCAAAAATTGAGGTGCCTACTTCGTATTTGCTTCTTGGATGCGGGTTGTGGCTTCAAGGCCATTTTGGATTGAGGCCACAAGATCGCTTTGAACAGCCTTTTGGGCCACGCGAATCGCGTTGCGGATCGCGCGACCCGTCGATCGGCCGTGGGCTTTGATGCACAGCTTGTCGAAACCGAGTATGGGCACGCCTCCATACTCCTCCCAGTCGGTGATTTGGCGCAGCCTTCGGATTGCTGGGCGGAGAAGCCAAAGCCCAAGCTGATATTGAAGGCTGGCTTCGCTTGCTGCCCGGGCCAGTCGCATCACCGTTTCACCAATTCCTTCGAGAAGCTTGAGAACAACATTGCCGACGAAACCACTCGTTACCACCACATCGGCTGTTCCTCGGGGAATATCCATGCCCTCAAGGTTTCCGACGAATTCGATTTCTGGTAGCTTTTCGAGGATGCGATAGGCTTGCACGATCGACTGGGTGCCTTTGTGGGGCTCGCTTCCGATCGAAAGCAGTCCGACCTTGGGGCGTTGGTTTTTGGAAATCCGCCGCGCATAGGCCGAGCCCATGATTGCAAAGGCGACCAGGTCCTCAGCACTGGCTTCTAGCGTAAGGCCCACATCAAGAATCAACGAAAAGGGATCGGCCTTTTCCCCGCGCCGTCTCTCAGTGGGATAAACCGCACCGAGGGCCGCCCGTCGGACCCCTGGAAGACGTCGAAATGCCTGCGCACATGCGAGTGTGACCGCCCCCGTCGGGCCTGCAGAAACCAGTGCATCGCATTCACCTTCTGCGACAAGCCTTGCAGCCACGCAAATCGACGCACCTTTTTTCTCTTCGATGGCACGCCTTGGCTCTTCCGATGGGGCAATCACCTCAAAAGCTGGTACGATGCGCACCTTCGAAGCATCGTGACTTAAGCGGCCGAGCGCCTTTTGGAGTTGCCTTGGGTCGCCAACCAAAGCGATCTGCGGCGCATCTGGTCGGAGGCTGGCTTCGGCTGCGCCTTCAACCACGGCTTCGGGGCCGAGGTCTGACCCCATGGCATCAAGGGCAATCGCAATCGAAGGGCGCATGGCTCTTCCAGCAATGGCTACAACCAACTCGAGCGCCCCCTCATCCTACCCGCGCAATTCGGCGTTTTCTAGACCATCGCTCTAGGAATGTTTGCGCCGGTCTCTTCTAAGCCCCAGCCGCTCCATCCAAGCCAGGGCCTTCGGCCCGTACTTCTCCCACAAAACATGCAACCCCCTTCTTTGCTCTGGCACAAGGGGGTTATGGCCTGGCTCTCCGGCCTTTGGCCCATAGAGGCGCTCCATGAGGTCGAGCACCCCTTGCTTCACCATACCTCGCAAGGGCAAACGGGCTGCCATTCCATAAATTGCCGCGTTTCCGTGCACTTGATAGTTGGGATGCCCCTCAAGGAAAGCGATTGAGTCGTTGATGTCGCTCAGGTACTCGTCGATGTGATCCTCGTGGTGGGCCATGACAGTGCAGTGAATTGAATTCGGATGCTGTTGCCGATCGACGAGCCATCCCCGTTCTTCGAGCTTTTCGGCGATTGCAAAGATATCAAGCCTGCTTTCTTTTCGGGTTGTCCAAGCAACGATGCTCATGTCGGGCTTTGTGACAAGCCGAAGCCGCCCAGTGGCTTCGATGCCTTCGACCAAGCGCTGAGTGGCCCGGAGGGCTCGCTCCACTTGCTGCATGTAGCCCTTTTCCCCCATTGCCATGATCGCTGCCCAGGCTGCTGCAATTGGCCCTCCGCCTCGCGTTCCCAAAAGCGTGGGCGATGCATAGATGCCGCCCGGCCAGTCGCTTGAAACAAAAAACTGATGACGCAATAGCTCCATGCTCCTATAGACAAGAACACTTGCTCCCTTGGCGCCATAACCGAACTTGTGCACGTCAGCCGAGATGCTCGTTACCCCTTTTACCCGAAAATCCCAGGGGGGAACTGCTTTTCCCAAGCGCTCCGCCCACGGCAGAAAAAAACCTCCAATGCAGGCGTCAACGTGAAGGGGGATCTTCCGCTTTTGCGCGAGCTCTGCAATTTCTGGAATTGGGTCGATGACCCCGTGAGGATACTGGGGAGCCGAGGCCACAAGGAGCACAGTGTTTGCGTCGATCAGGCTTTCCATATCCTTCACATCGGCCCGCATTGAGGCATCGAGGCGGGTGTATCGAATTTCACAGCCAAGAAAATGGGCTGCTTTGTCAAAAGCAACATGTGCACTCTCTGGGACGACGATGTTGGGATGAAAAAATCGACGGCGCTTGGAGCGGGCAAGATCGCGCGCTGCTTTGACCGCCAGGAGGATCGACTCCGTGCCGCCACTCGTCATCGTCCCCACGGCATTGGCGTCACCATGAAGCATTGAGGCCGTCATCCGCACGACTTCGGCTTCGAGGCGCCTCAGGCTTTGGAAGGCAAAAGGGTTGAGCGCGTTTTCTGAAAGATACATGTTGTGAGCCTTTTCGATGATTGAGAG
>JANWYL010000269.1 GCA_025056955.1 Sandaracinaceae bacterium
AGGAGTACCGCACTGGGGTCAACCCCAAGCCCAAAATTTCTCGCCCTTTTGGTTGCTCATCCACCTCCCACTCGGTACCCACCACGGCCACAAGGTGTGGCTTCTTTTTCACCATGTCGTTGGCTTCACTGGGTTGTACTGGCTGAGTCGAAAAATCGAAAACCTCTCACGGGTAGGGGCATTTTTGGCTGCAACCATATGGACATCTTGTGGTTTTGCCGCTTGGCATTTCGCTGGGGGACACGCCACTTTTCTCGCGTTTGAATGGTATCCCCTTCTTTTACTGGCATGGCGAAAAGCTGATCACGACATCCGGTGGACAGTGGGGGTCTCGCTGATTGAAACCGAAATGATGCTTGAGGGGGGGCATTATCCGGTGCCCTACTCCGTTGTGGTGCTCGCCTTTGATTCTCTTGCCAGGCTCCTCCGGTTCAGAAAACGAGAAGCACTGCGCATCATTCGAACCTCTCTTTTGAGCGCTCTTTTGACAGCGCTCACTGGGGCGATGCGCCTCGCACCCCTCTACCTCACAATGACGCGTTATCCTCGTCCAATTGACGACACCGACCGCCTCACTTTTGCAGAAATCATCGAAATGTGGACTGCCAGAGAGCATGGGTGGATATGGCCGCCCCACCCTTGGGTGTGGGCAGAGTACGGAACCTACGTTGGCTGGGGAACGCTGGGTCTGGTTGCAGTTGGAATCGCGTTATCGGTTTGGAGGCGAAATTGGCTGATCGTAGGAGGCTTTTTTCTTTTTTTGGCATTCTCAATGGGACACCATGGCCCCCTTTGGCCAGCATCGCTTCTGCGCAAGCTCCCTGCTTTTTCTAGCCTTCGCCTCCCATCCCGATGGCAAGTGGTGTGCACCCTTTACATGGCCATCCTGGCTGGCGTGGCCGTATCACGTTTGGAACATTGGCTTGCGCGCAAACGCTGGTCAGTGGATGCAGATTGGCTGCGGCCTCTTTTACCGTGGGCGATTGCGATGGGAATCGCAGTGGACATTTACTCTGTGGCTCTCCCAATCGTCAACCGGTGGGATGGCGATTGGGTTGGTTACATGCCCCCAGAAACCCCTCACCTCACTGATAGCAAAGCCTATCTCGAGGAATATGCCAATTATCCAGCCCGCAACATTTCGACCGTGGAGTGTTACGATCCAGTTCCGTGGAAGCGGAGCCATGCCTTGTGGACCGGGCCAGTGCCTCAGGTCCGTTTTGCTGAACCGGACGGCGTCACGATGAGGGAGGGCGATGTTCTTCACTTCTACGACCGAACCAACCACACGGTCACAATCGACGTGGAAATGCGTAAACCAGGAGTTGCGATCGTCAATCAAAACCACGAGCCCCAATGGCATGCTTCCAAAGGAGAAGTGGTTGCAAGCGAAGGGCGTCTGGCAGTGCGCCTCCCAGAAGGGCGGCATCGGGTGGTCTTTCGGTTTGAACCTGATGACTTACCTTACTCGGTGTACTTGAGTTTGGTTGGGCTTTGTATCGGGGGTGCTTTGCTTTTTCTCGAAAGCCGAAGGCGCGGGCTTAGGGTATTGCTCGAAAGGTCGAAATCCCTCACGAATTCTGCCTCCCAAGCCACCTCAACATGATTGGTTAACGTATACCCTTGGGACCCGTCGAGAGATGCCCGTAAGGAGATCGTAGGGGATGGTGCCAGCCCAAGCAGCAATTTCGCTCAGCCCAATCGCCTCCCTTCGATGGTCATGGTGCTGCTCTCCCAAAAAAACCACCTCGTCTCCCACCCTCACCTTAGGCACCTCCGTGACGTCAACCATCACGAGATCCATCGAAACCAAGCCGACGATTGGGCAACGATGGGCTCGAATCAACACCCTTCCTCGATTCGAAAGGGATCGAGGTAGGCCATCTCCATATCCCATTGGAACAGTGGCAATGCGGCTTGGGCGGGTGCAGCGATAGGTTGCATCATATCCAACCGTATCCCCCGCCCTAAGCTCGCGAATCGCAATCACCTCACTTCGAATCCGCATGGTTGGGAGGAAGTGCGATTCCCATCCTGGCGGCACGACACCGTAAAGGCCGCCGCCCACCCGCACCCAGTTGAAACGGAGATGAGGGTGAAGCAGCGTTCCAGCAGTATTTGCAACATGAATGAGGCGGGGGCGATGCCCCATGGCCTTGAGGTGCGCAAGCACCCTTTGAAAGCGGGCAATCTGAACGCGGGTAAGCTCAAAATCGCTGTCGGCTGCCGCCAGATGAGTCATAAGGCCTGAGATGATGCAACGGCGATGGCGGGACAAGGCATTGAGAAAGCTTTCCACCTCTCGCCAAGGAACCCCCAAGCGCGACATGCCCGTGGCGAGGTTGAGGTGTACTTCTACACATGAGTCGCGTGCCGCCATTTCAAAGGCTTCGACTTGGTCAAGGTCATACACAACTGGCACAAGCCGCGCTTCCAACACCTCACGATGGTAGCGTCCATAGACACCATTGAGAACCAAAATGGGGGCTCGAATCCCGAGGCGGCGCAGTTCGAGCCCCTCCTCTGCCAGGGCAACCCCAAACCCAGCCACGCCCTCTGCCTCAAGGGCCGAAGCCACTGCCTCGAGGCCATGCCCGTAGGCATCCGCCTTGACCACGGCCACGACCCGAGCAGGCGCGGCAAGGGACGCAATCGTCGCAAGATTTGCCCGAAGCGCAGCCAAATTCACTTCTGCATGCGTTGGACGAAAAGCCGAGGTGCTCACTTGAGATCTTTGCCCATCATCCGCCAAATGGATGGAATTCCGAAGCATTTATGCGAGAAAGCGTGCTATCCTGTAACTGCTTTCGTCGCAAGGATTCGTCATAGAGAAACATGGGGCTCAGAATTTGGATAAACGGTCAAATGAAAGAAGTTCCTCAGGGCACGACAGCCAAAGGGCTTCTGGCAATGCTTGGCCTCGAAAATGCCTTGGTGGCTGTTGAGCGGAACGAAAAAGTGCTTCCTCGTTCTTTGCATGCAGAAACAATGCTCGAGGAAGGAGACCGGATTGAAATCGTTCATTTCGTTGGTGGAGGTTGAAAGGAGGCCAGGTTTTGTCAGTGTCAAGCGCAGCTGATCAAAATCAACCCAGCTGGGCCCGTCTCGCTCTTGAGCGGGCTTTTTCAATCCCCTTGCACGCCCTGGCAGAAGTGGGCATCCTTAGCCGCTTGCTTTGGGATGTGGTTCTCTGGTCCATTCGCCCCCCCCACCGAATTGGGCTATGGATTGCCACTTGTGAGTTTGTGGGCGTTCAGTCCTTGACCATTGTCTCCCTCACAGGAGCCAGCGTCGGGGCTGTGTTTGGGCTTCAGTTGGTTTTGGGATTTTTGCGTTTTTGCGCCGAAAAACAAAAAGGGGCAGTTGTTTAGGTTTGCCGTGCACGAGAGCTAGCTCCCCGTTTATATTGG
>JANWYL010000026.1 GCA_025056955.1 Sandaracinaceae bacterium
AAGGTATTCGTTCCAGGAGGCCGCGCCTTCCGCGACATCACCCGCCGCTCGCGGGCCAAACTTCCAACCATTTGCATCGTGTTTGGAAGCTCAACTGCCGGTGGCGCCTACATCCCTGGGATGAGTGACTACGTCATTATGGTCAAAAAGCAGGCGCAAGTTTATCTCGGTGGGCCGCCGCTTGTCAAGATGGCAACAGGTGAGGAGAGCTCCCACGAGGAGCTTGGGGGGGCCGAGATGCACTCGCGGGTGAGCGGCGTTTCTGACTACCTCGCAGAGAGCGAAGCCGATGCGATTCGAATGGGCCGCGAGATTGTCGCCCATCTCAACCTGAAAAAAAAGGCAGCTCCTTTGTGCTTTCCGGTCGAAGATCCCCTTTACCCTTCTGAGGACTTGCTTGGGATCGCTTCAGCCGATGTGCGCATCCCATTTGATGCCAAAGAAGTGATTGCGAGGATTGTCGATGGTTCGCGTTTTAGCGAATTTAAGCCCCTCTACGGCCCTGAGCTCGTCTGTGGCTGGGCGCGCGTCCATGGGTACCTCGTTGGCATCCTGGCCAATAACGGCATCCTTTTTACGGCCTGCGCCAACAAGGGCGCGCAATTCATTCAGCTTTGCAACCAAAGCAATATCCCTCTCGTTTTCCTTCAAAACATTGTGGGCTTTATGGTGGGCCGCCGATATGAAGAAGAAGGCATCATCAAGGCGGGGGCCAAGATGATCAATGCGGTTTCAAACAGCACGGTGCCGGCGATCACGATCATGATTGGGGCAAGCTATGGGGCTGGCAACTACGCCATGGCCGGGCGGGCATACGCGCCGCGTTTTCTCTTCAGCTGGCCGAACCACCGAATTGCTGTCATGGGTGGAAAGCAGCTTGCAGGCGTTCTCGAAATCATCCAGCGCGAGGCCGCAATCAAGCGCGGCGAAGCCGTGGACGAAGAGAAAATCAAGGTCATGAAGGCGATGATCGAAGCCCAGATCGAAAGCGAAAGCGATCCTTTCTACGCCACAGCACGCCTTTGGGACGATGGGGTGATCGACCCTCGGGACACGCGGCATGTTTTGGGGATTTGCCTTTCGATTGTGCACAGGCAGCCGATCGAAGGAACGATGGCATGGGGGGTGTTTCGTCACTAGGAGGCGCATCATGAAAGCGATTGGCTCCATTCGCCGGCTTCTCATTGCCAACCGAGGCGAAGTTGCGCGCCGCATCATGCGCACAGCGCGAATGCTTGGCATTGAAAGCGTGGCTGTCTATTCCGACCCCGATGCGGAGCTTCCTTTTGTGCGCGAGGCCGACTGGGCCTATCGCCTGGGCGGGACAAGCCCTCGCGATTCTTACCTCCGCATCGATCGCCTGCTTGAAGCAGCGCGCGTGACAGGGGCCGATGCGGTGCACCCTGGCTTTGGCTTTCTCGCTGAAAATGCCGAGTTTGCCCAAGCTGTGATCGATGCGGGCCTCATCTGGGTGGGCCCTCATCCCAAGGCCATCTCTGCCATGGGCACAAAGCGCGAAGCCAAAGCGATTGCGGAGCGTGCGGGCGTGCCGATTGTTCCAGGCCATTCTGGAGAACACTTGGGCGATTTCGAGCGCGCGGCCCGAGCCATCGGCTTTCCAATCCTGCTCAAGGCTTCGGCAGGTGGAGGCGGAAAAGGCATGCGGGTTGTGCGTTCGCTTGAGGAGCTGCCATCTGCCTATGAGAGCGCCCGTCGAGAAGCTGAAAATGCCTTTGGCGATCCCACCCTGATTGTCGAGCGCTACATCGAGCGCCCAAAGCACATCGAAATCCAAATCATCGGTGACCACTACGGAAAAATCCTCCACCTTTTTGAGCGGGATTGCTCTGTGCAAAGGCGCCACCAAAAGATCATCGAAGAGGCGCCTGCTCCTCTCCTTGGCGAGGAAGTGCGCAAGCAGATGATCGAGGCAGCCTTGCGCCTTGCCCGGGCGATCTCCTACACGAATGCAGGAACAGTTGAGATGGTGCTTGCGCCAAGCGGGGAGTTCTATTTTCTCGAAGTGAATACCCGCCTCCAGGTCGAGCATCCGGTGACAGAGGCAATCCTTGGGATTGACATCGTCGAGGAGCAGATCCGGATTGCCCAAGGCGAGCCCTTGAGGTGGACTCAAGAGGAGATCGATGCGAGAAGGCGAGGGACAGCGATAGAGGTGCGGATTTGTGCCGAAGATCCCTGGCAGGGCTTTTTGCCTCAAAGCGGCCGGGTTGTGCTTTTTGAGCTCGATCCTCAGCTGGCCAAAGCTCCATGGCTGCGCTTGGAAGCAGGGATTGAGAGCGGAAACACCGTTAGTGTCCACTACGACTCGATGATCGCCAAGCTCATCGCTTGGGGCGATTCGCGGGGGCTTGCCATCCAGAGGATGCGTTTGGCCTTGCGAAGCCTTTTCATTGCTGGAATCCGAACAAACCGCGAGCTCCTCCTTTCGATCATCGAGCACCCGGTTTTCCAAAAAGGCGATTGGCACGTGCAGTTGCTTGAAGAGGCGATTGGCACAGAAGGCCTTGGGGAACCACCGGCTGAGCGTGCTCTCAAAAGAGCCGCTCTTTGTGCTGCTTGGTTGCTCGTCGAGCTGCGTCACAGAGAGCATGCGCCACTTCCTTCGCTCCCTCCCTTTTTCCGCCCATTTCGCACAGAGCCCGAGCGGATTCGATTGCGCTCGAGGGATGAGGTTTTTGAAATCCAGGCCACATGGGGCCGCGAATTCCGTGCCGAGCTCCGCCTTGGGGACGAAAGCTTGCGCGTTCAAAGGGGGGTGATCGACCTTGAGCCTGCGCTTTCAGATCAACGCAAAGGAAGGGCCCGCATCGAAAGCGATGGCCTTTTGTTTGCTTTTCGATTTGTTGTGACTCCAACCGAGATCCACATCCACACCGATGGAGAGAGCCATTCTTTTGTTCGCTGGTCCCGATTTCCGCCCCCATCCCTTGAAAGCCCGGCAAGCGGCCTGGTTGCTCCGATGCCTGGCCGCATTTTGCGGGTCCATGCCACGGTTGGCCAAAAGGTTCGCGCTGGCGAAGTCCTCTTTGTGATGGAGGCAATGAAAACCGAGCATGCGATTTGCGCCCCGCGATCGGGCGAGATCACGCGGGTTTTTGGAGAAGAGGGGAAGCAAGTTGAGGCAGGCGAGGTGCTCGCATTGATCGAGGATCCGGAAAAGGGGGATTAATTGCTTCCCCCTCGCTCAAGACGCATCCGTGCCTTTTGGAGATGAGGCGCAAGCTCAAGGGCTCGGCTCCATGCAGCGCGGGCCCTTTCGATTTCGCCTGCCTGTGCCAGGGCATCCCCAAAAAGCAAGTGGTACTCTGGGCGCTTTGGGCGTTTGCGGAGCGCTCCCTCGATGAGTGGGAGGGCTTCTTGGCCTCGGCCGCGGCGAAGGAGGAGTTGGGCAAGCCCAATCATCGCATGGTGCTCATGGGGGTCGATCTCAAGCACGCGGCGGTAGATGCGCTCACGGGCGTCTTCATTGGGGGTTTCTTCGGCGCGTTCTAAAAGGGCGCGCGCATGGTCACGCGGAGAGGACGAAAGGGCGGATGGTGCTGGAGGGGGTGGGAGAGAGGAATCGGTTGGTGGTGGCGTTGGATTTGCTTGATTGGACTCAGAAGGCATTGGGATTGGGCCAGGTGAAGGGGGTGCTTGGAAAGGGGATCCGGGGTGATTCTCAGCCGATGGGATCGCGCCTGGGGTTGATTGAGCGGGTGGGGATGAGGGTTGTTTTTCTTGTGAACGACTTTCTGCTGGTTGCGCTTCTTTGGGTGAGGTTTTGGATGAAGCGGATTTGTGGGATGAATGCACGACTGATCCGATTGCAATCACCAGGGCAAGGAAGGAGAAAGCAAAAGAAAGGTAAGCACCAAGCACGAAAAAGGGCGAGTGGTGTGGCTGCTGGGGGAGGTCTTCGGTTTTCACCTCCTTGGTTTGCTCTGGCTTATGGTCCCGAATGGTTACGGTGATCGGTCCGATCGGAAAGGAAGAAGAGCGGGTGGTTTCTTCGGATTCATCCAATCGAAGGGATTCACTTGGCATGGGTGCAGTGGGCCTTTCGTTGGGTTGATCGATGGGTGATGAACCGAGTTCTTCTTGCTCTTTTACTGATATGGGAGGGTGTGCGGATTCGGGAGATGTGGGCTTGCGGAGGTTGTCGAGCAATTCGGGTGGTGCAGGAACCTTTGGTGTCGGGAGGGTGATTGGGCTTGAGGAAGTGGAGATGGATGGAAGGTGATGTGGTGCAGAAAGTTCTGAAGGGTCAGGGGGTGAAAGCTCGCTTTCAGCTTGCGCCAATGCTTCTTCAATGGGGAGCATGATGTTGGCCGAGCGGGCTTGGCTTTGGAATTCGATGCGCACCCGGCCTGAGGCCCAACGCAGGGCGATCGAGAGGGCAGAGAGACCTTCTGAGGATCCCGCTTTGCTTTCTGCGCAAGCACTCACAAGGAGGCCTTCGGCCACTTCGAAATCGGCCCGCTCCTCAGGGCGGCGGATGGAGATGCGCGAGGGGTATGGGAGTTTTCCAAGCAGGCGCAAAAGCCGAGCAATTCCCATGGTTTCAAGACGAAGCTCGGCCGTGGCATCGCGTTCGAGGCTTTCTTTGAGATGGCGCTCTGGCAGAAGGTGTACGCGGATTTCTTCTGCCAAGCGCGCAAAGCCCGCTGGATCGACGAGGCCACCGCCTCCAACCTGAGCAGGCAAGACCACGAGGGGAGCCCAGCGGAGGCGCACATCACGACGAAGACGGCGGATCAGGTGAAAGGCTTCGCTTTCGAGGAGTTGGGCATCGACCAGAATGAGCTCCGGGTCGAGCGCGCGCGCCCTCTCGATCCCCGCTCCGCTTGGCCCAATGATCACCACTTTTGCGCCCTTTTCGCGCAAAAAATCAGCCATCGCATCGGCATGCCCGGGATCCCTTTCGATGAGCAGGATGCGCAAACCTTGGTAAATCGAAAGATCCGCATGAGCCTCGGCTTCGCCTTCTCCATCGAGGGCGAGGACTTCTCCAAGACCTCGGTGGAGTTCGTAGACGAGCGGTTCAGCCTGGGAAATATGAGGCCTAAGCTTGCGCACGAATTCTTCGACGACTTCGGCCACCGAGCGCCCTGCGCCCAAAACGATGCGCAGGGGCTTCCCCTTGTGTTTGGGCTCGACGCTTAAGATACCGCTTTGGAGCTCTCGGCCAATCGCCTGAAGCAGCTCATCGAAAGTGGCTTCGCCGATCTGCTCGAAGGCGGAGGGAGTTTTGGCGCTTTGGGCGCTTTGTCGAGCGAGCTCAGCGATTTGAGAGGCAAGTCCATCCACGCTGGCCTGGCGGGGGATAACGGCAGTTGCGCCCTTGCGAAAGGCGAGGATCTTGGCTTCGAGTGCATCTGGATTGCTGATGACGGCAACTGGAACAGAAGAGGCGATGGGGTCGCGGGCCAGGCGTTCGAGGGTGTTCTGCCCTCCCTCCTCGGCCAACTTACCGAAAAGGACAAGAAGGTCGGGAGTCATGCTTCGGAGGGCAAACAACAAATCCCCTTGGAGCAGGCGGACAGCAAGGCCTCTCCGCTCAAGGGCAAGGCGCAAGGCGCTTTCAATCGGATCATTCGGACCAGCAAGGAGCACGCAGGGCCGGCTTTCCGCTTGGACCATCGATTGGATGCACTGCTTGCCATCATCCCAAAAAAGCGAGGGCTGCACAAGATCAAAAAGGCCTCAGCAGGATTTTGGCCATTGGGTGTAGGATAGTGGCTGAGGGTGATATATGCTTTGGAAAAGGGTGTTTTGGGGATTTTTTTTCGCAACCGCTTGCGGTGGTGCCAGAGCACCCAATCCATGTGAAGGGGTGAGTTGCCCAACTGGTTCGGTGTGCGAGGGGGGTGAGTGCGTTGTTCAACCGCGTTGCGATCCGAGTCATGCCCCTTGGTCTTCTGGGCGCGTTGCCTTTGTCGATCGGACCGAAGCGTGGGGGCTAGTGGGTGTCGAGGGAACCCGCATCGCAGCTGTCGACTATGATGGGGATGGATGGACCGATCTTTTCGTCCGGCGGGGGGTTGGGAGGGGGGACGATGATTTTGGCGGGCATCGATCGATTTGGCTGCTCCGCAACCGAGGCGATGGGCGCTTTGAGGATGTGACTGCAGATTCAGGCATCGTTTCAAGGCGCTCTGGGCAACCAGGAGGGCGGCCTGTCGATGTGGTGGCCTTTGCAGATGTCGATAACGATGGCGATCTCGACGCCTACTTGGGTGTGTCCACTGCTGATCTTGAGCGCACGGGAGGAGAGCGAAGCGAGCTCATGATCCAGGGGCCAGACCACCGCTTTACAGTCAAGGAGGATTCAGGCGATTTGCGGCTCGAAAACGAGATCGACTCGGTGGCTGCCGCAAGTTTTGTCGATGTTGATCTCGATGGCGATGTCGATCTCTGGACACCGCACCACGGCTATGTCCAAGGGCGGCGCTTTGTGTTTCGACCACCCCGTCTTTACGAAAACGACGGAAGAGGTCATTTTCGAGACCTCACAGAAGCCCTGGGCCTGCTCACGCGGCCTTGGGTGAACATCGAGGACATCAACCGAGGTCTTGCCCATCCGCGGGCTTGGTCTGGGGCTGCCTGTGACCTCAATAACGACGGCTTGCCAGAGCTTTTGGCTGCAAGCTATGGCCGCGCGCCGAATTTGCTTTTTCGTTCAATCGGTTCTCCCCTTGCGCCTCGCTATGAAAATGTTTCTGTCGCCTCGGGCTATGCCTACGACGACAACATGGTTTGGCAGGACGATCAGTTTGCCCGCTGCTACTGCCAAGCCAATCGCAGCGCTGAGGGGTGTGCCGATGTGCCGCCTCCGATGATTGCCTGTGCTGATCACTGGGATCACGCGACAGGAAGGCAACCCTTTCGCCTGGGTGGAAACAGCGGGGCCACGATGTGCGGCGATATCGACGGGGATGGCGATCTCGATCTTCTCACCACCGAAATCGCCCACTGGTGGGCGGGGCAGGGTTCGGACCTTGCCGAAGTGCTCATCAACACAGGCGATCCTGAAGTGCGTTTCATCCGCCCCGGGCGCGCTTCGATGGGCATCGAAATCCCGCGCGATGATCCCAGAGGATGGAACGAGGGCATCATGACGGGGGCGATTTTTGACTTCGATAACGATGGGCGCCAGGACCTCTACTTTGGAATGAGCGACTACCCTGGAAACCACGGCGTGCTCTTTCACCAGGAAGAACGCTTGCGCTTTGTCAAGGTGCCTCGGGAGGAGGGGATCGACCACAACCGAAGCCACGGGATCGCCATTGCTGACTTCGATCGGGACGGGGATCTCGATGTGGTTGTGGGGCATTCCCACATGCGCTGCGGACCTCCCGATGATTGTTACCCGACGATGCAGGTGCACTTTTTCGAAAATCAGATGGGCGGCAACTTCATCTCCCTTCGCCTTGAAGGGGTACGGGCCAACCGCTCAGCAATTGGCGCACGCATCACGGTCAGAGCAGGGGAGCTCCTTCAGGTCCGTGAGGTCGAGGGTGGCTATGGGCTCTACGGGCAGCAAAACGATCTCGTTCAGCACTTTGGCCTTGGCCCCCACTGCGAAGCAGAAGTCGAAATCCGATGGCCAGATGCCTCGCTCAGCCGTGAGCGCTTTCGCCTGGCGGCTGGCCACCGCTACCGCATCGTTCAGGGCATGCCCCCTCGGCTTGATGACCCACCTTCTGCCCGCTGATCCAAGCCCCTACTCAATGCGGTAGTAGTAAAAAATCCCAAGCCCTGGCATGGTCCCAGCGTTTGGAGGAGGAGGAGTCCAGCGTTCGTGAAAGTTCATGACAGTTTTGAGCTTGACAACCGCTCGCCCAGAGCGGCCAGTGACGTTGATGCTCAGGATCTTCGCGCCTGTGACGAGCAGGGGCTCGAGCGTTTGGCGCTGCTCTGGGCGGATGCGCACGGGCTTAAAAAGAAGGGGGTTGTCTTGGCCGAGGAAGGAAAGGAGCATGGGGTAAAGATCCCGAGGGCCTCCCCCCCCCTCAAGAAAGGTGAGGAAATCGCTCCCTGAGGAAAAAAAGGGGATTGGAGCCAACATGCGCAGGGTGGTAATGAGTTGAATAAACCTTGCCGCTTCCATCGGATCGGTGCAAAGGCTCTGATCGGTGAGCACCGAACACACCCGTGCCAAGAGAACTTGGGGAGGGGCCTCATTTGGGTTAACAGAACCAGAACCGTAGATTGTGACGAGGCGCCGCTCTGGGTGCTCTGGGTCTGGCTCAATGAAGGTGGCCCAAAAGTCGTCGCCAATTCCCCTGATCAAGCGGATTTCTTCAAGCGAATCAAAGGGGGCGTTTTTGGGTCGATAGGGATCATCAAAGCGAAGGTAAATGTCTTCTTCAGGTCCGCCAACTGTCACCTTGGCTCCACCTGGATCAAAATTTGTTCGTTCCGTGTCGTAGTCCCACCAATCGATGAGGGCGCTCACAATGTCTTGCCGCGTGCTGTGTTGGCCATCTGGGTCGAGGCCTTCAAAGAGGGGATCAAAGGGGGATGGCGATTGATACCCACCCATGAGCGCAAAAAACTGCATGGCCACGCTCGTTCGGGCCCGGTCGCCATCGAAAAAGAGGGGGTCGTTCAGGTTGATGCGGCTGTTTTCAGCGAATGCCAAAATCTCACACTCGGCATGCGTTTCACCCAATCCCTCAGCGCCAAGAAGGAGAGAAGAGCCAAGCCCCGATTCGATGGACTCTGAGTACTTGCAAAAAGGACGGAACACGAGGTCGGCATAGGCCCACACAGGCAGCTGGGGAGGTGGACGTCCAAGGAAAAGTTGATAGGTTGGTGTCACGGCGTTGCGGATCACTGGTTCCTGAGCAACGAGCAAGCGGGTGAGGTTCAGCCCGCTTTTGGCCATGAATTCTGCCCTAAGGCGATCGCGCTCAGTTGTGGCTGCCAAAAAAGAGGCAAGGGTTGTTTGCTGCATGTCAGCGAGGGTGACGGTGAGAATGGCCAGGGTGATCATGGCCATGACCAAGGCAATGCCCCGCCGCTTTTGGGGAGGCAGCATCGGGTGATAATGGTACGGCTTTTTGGCCACGCGAATGGTAGATAAGCGCTGAGAGGAGGGTGGTGATGGTGGGCGCATGGGGCTTTGAGAAAATTCTGATCCATGGGTGGCTTATTTCCAATGGCCACACCAAGATGAGCGATTGCTGAATGGCAAGAGGGAAACTAAAATTCACCGAGAACTGAATGGATGCAGTGCGTTCAGAAATCCGGATGCGCCTCAAAGAGGCAGGCCTTCGGGCCACGGGGGCCCGTGTGGCTGTTCTAAGATGCCTGCTCCAAGCAGAAAGGCCCCTGAGCCACGCCGAAGTGTGGGAAAGGATTGGGAAAGAGGGCTTCGATCGGGCAACTGTCTACCGCAATCTCATGGATCTCACGGAAGCGGGGCTGCTCGTACGGACGGACCTTGGAGACCATCTGTGGCGCTTCGAAGTTCGAAAAAAAGGGCATCAGAGCAAAAAGCCAAAAGATGGCTTTCATCCCCACTTCATTTGCACAGAATGCGGGGCGGTCGAATGCCTGCCAGTGGAGGCGGTTCAGCTCAACCCAGTGGAGGGTGCGCCGCAGGCCATCTATACAGGTCAAATCGAAATTCAACTTCGTGGCACCTGCAATGCCTGTAACAGCCCTTGAGAAAAAGAAAGGGGGATCTATAATAATTGCTTGCCCACTTGGGACTGAGGAAAACATGGCCAAAGCTCGAAAAAGCACTGAAGCAACTGAAAAAGCCACTGCCTCTTCTCGTAAGGCCACAACAAAAAAAAAGAAAGCCAGTGGGAAATCGGAAGCCTTGCCAGCTGTAGCCATGGAGGCTCCGATCGAAAACCCGCCTTCTTCTAAAAAGAAAGCTTCGGGGCCTCAGCAAAAAAGGGGTGAGGAATCTTCTTTTGCCTCTTCTGCCTCTTCATCTCAGGCTTCTTCTCCCACTGAAAAGCCTTCTGAGCGAGAGCTGACGAAGGCATCACCAGCTCCTCGCCCTCCTCTTCGAGCTCCTCGTCCTCCCCAACCCATCGAACCTTCTCCTGACGAAATTCGGGCTCACCCTGATGCGAACCTGACGCGGGAGGAGCTTTTGATCCTGTACCATAAGCTCATTGAGGAGCGAAAGCGGGTGCTTAGCAACTTCGAGCGGCATGTGGGTGATGCCTTGGCGGACGAAGGAGTCCTCGTTGATGAGATCGATATCGCTCAGCGTTCGAGTGACCAGGCTTGGCTCATCCGCATGGCTGATAAGGACAGAAAGCTTTTGCTCGAGATCGATGCGGCGCTTGAAAAGATGCGCACAGGGGAATACGGGATTTGCGAGGGGACAGAGGAGCCAATTGGTTTTAAGCGTTTGGAAATCCGGCCTTGGACGCGCTATTCCGTGGCCTATAAAGAACTCCTTGAACGCGAAAAGTCGCAGCAAGCCCGCTGACCCTCCCCACTCTTCAATCCCAAGCTGGGCCTAGCCACTTGAGGGAGGGCTCCCTTCATTATCCTCTTCTTTTTTGAGGGAGGGGGCAAGGAGGGCATCAAAGTCAATCGCGTACCCTAAAAACATGCCAAGGTAAAGCCGGATTGGCCGCGTGCCATCTGTATTGCATTGTGGGCGGCTTTCGGGAGGAAGGCTTTCTTCGATTTGGCAGCGATCGGCGCGCGAAAAAAAGCCTGTTTCCACTCCTCCCATAACCCCAAGATAAAAACCCCCATCGAAGCGGTATTCGAGCCCAATATCGGCGTAGGCATTGATGCTCGTATCCCAGTAGCGGGTGACCGTGAGGTCGCGGCTCTCGCTTTGGCCCATGGGGCCGCGGATCAGAACGCTTCCTTGACCTTTCCAGCTCAAGGGGCCAGCCATTGAACCCATGCGGAGCCTTAAGGCAAAGTGGTCTTGGGGGAGGGTAAGGCGCAGGCCGACTGCCACCCGACCTCCGTCGGGGCCATAACCTCCTCCGACTTCAACCCCAAGCGGTCTGATTTCCACAGGGCTCATAAGCAATGTGCCCCCAATTGCCCCAAGGGGGATCCACCACCCTCCTTGGATTTCGATGGCAAGGGGCTGTTTCCAAAGGTGCGCGTAGCTCGATTCGTCTGCATGGGCCCTTCCAAAGGGAGCCAAGAGATAAAAAAGACCGACAAAAATCCCTCTAATTCGGTGAGGGGATCGAAAAAAAACTCTCATGGAGCACCTTTCCGTCAAAGGGCATGGCTTAGTTGAGCAAATTGCAGGCCTTTCAGCAAGGGGATCAGAACGGCAAAAAAGCAGTACCTAGGGAGGCGTCGGGGAAGTGACGGCAAAGGGCTTGATTCGAAAGTGCGAGGAGGGGTGGCGTTCAAGCCAGGCCCGATACCGCTCATCAAGAAGAAGGGCCCCATCTTGGTCATGGCCATCGCAGCGCTTTTGAGGGATGGCTTTTTGGGAAAAGGCTTCAAGGACAACCCTTTGGCATCGGGGTCCAGGCAGAAGGCCGGTGTCGCGGCAGATCGGCAGACGCACGATCGAAGCCGGGGGAGGCTTCGAGGGAAGCACATCCAGCTTCGCCCGCTTGGTTTGCGCCAGTGCCAAAAGCCGCAAGGCGAAAGGAGCCGCGCCCTCAAAGCCTGAAAGCCTGAGCATTGGGCGACCATAGGGATCACCAGCCCAAACCACCACCACAAAATCATCGTCAAAAGCCACTGCCCAGGCGTCGCGCCACCCAGAAGAAGTGCCCGTTTTGAGCGCAACTGGGTTTTGCCAGTCGATGTGGCCAATGGCCTCGGAAAGATCTGTGCCAAAACCATAGGTGCGGGCCTGAGGGTCGGCCAAAACATCGCGGACGAGCCAAGCTGAGTCGGGAGAAATCACAAAGACCCCCTCAGGGGGCTCAGGTGAGTTCCAAGGGGCAAAGCGCAGAGGGACCCGCGTGCCGCCTCGTGCGATTGTGGCGTAGGCTTCGGCCAGCTCAAGGGGGCTTACCTCAATCCCCCCCAACACCACGCCAAGGCCTTGGCGGAGGGGATCGAGGCCTCGCAGGCCGAAGGCGCGGAGACCTCGGTACACTCGATCGCTCCCAAGGCGGCTTGCGACATCAAGCGCCGCCAGGTTCAGTGAAGCCCCAAGGGCGAAACGCGCTGAGACAGGCCCCCGCTCTTTGCGGTCATAGTTCGAGGGCAAATAGCGGCTGCCTTGAGGCCCGGGCCAAGCCTTGCGGATATCGTCGACGATGGTTGCAGGGCTGTGGCCCGCCTCAAAAAAGAGGGCATAGAGGAGGGGCTTGAGCGTCGATCCAGGCTGCTTCCGGGCGACCAAAAGGTCGAGGCTTCCTCCTTCAAAGGCTGGGCCGGAACGGATGGCTCCAACGTAAGCAAGGACTTCGCCGCTTTGGTGTGCGACGATGATCGCTCCTCCGTTTCGTGCCCCCCGCCTTTCGAGCGGGCTGAAAGAGCCCTCAAGCAGGGCCTCTGCTTCTTTTTGAAGCTCTAGGTCCAAGCTGGTCCGGACAATTCCCTCTTCGACAGGGATTTGGCCCTCCCGAGCCATTCGCAGGACCAGATCGACAAAACGGGGGGCATAAAAGGCGCGCGGAGGTCCTGGCTGGAGCCGGAGAGGCTCCTCGATTGCGCTTTTGATCTCGGAAGCATCCCGCCATCCAAGCTCGCGAAGGCGGGACAAAATCCAATTGCGGCGCGCAAGGGCAAGGGCAGGGTGGCGATAGGGATTGAGGCGGCTTGGCGCTTTGGGCAAGGCCGCAAGGAGGGCTGCTTCCGCTAAGCTCAGGTGTTTTGCCGAGTGGCCAAAGTAAAGCCACGAAGCGCTTTCGACACCAACTGTGCCATTGCCAAAAGGCAGACGGTTGATGCATTGTTCAAGCACCCAGCGCTTGCCGTAAAGCCTCTCGACCTCAAGTGCCCGCGGAATCTCAAGCACTTTCGAAACAACCCCATAAGGGCGGCCATAAACCACTTTGATGAGTTGCTGGGTGAGGGTGGAAGCGCCAGTTGTGCGGCCCCACAACCAGTCCCAAAAAAGCGCGCGCCCCATGGCCAGAAAATCAACCCCCCCGTGCTCCATAAAACGCGCATCTTCAGCCGCCAAAATCGCATCGATAAAGTTGCGGTGCACCTTTTCGAGAAAAACCCACCTGCGACTTACCCGCTCTGCTTGCCGTGGATCTCTCCCCCAATTCACATCAGGGAGCCGCTCGTGGCGCAAAAGCCTTCCCTTTCGATCGACAACCGAGAGCGAATCAGGGGGAATGCCAAAACGCGCTTCATCAACCCGGATCAACCAAAAAACACCAAGCAAAGCGGCCAGGGTGAGAGCAGCGATCAAAAAGGGTGCCTTGCCTCCAAAAAGGCGTGTTCTTCGCATGCCTTCACTTGGAGTCTGCCACCACCTCAAACTCAGCAAGCGCACTTCTGGCGATGGGCTTTGGGTTGTTTTGGCTTCTGATTTCGGCGGGGAGGACGGTGAATCGACCAGGGTGTGCAGCGCGAAGCAAATAGGTGCATTCGGTGAGCTCAGTGGATGGATTGAGGTGATAGACGCTCGATTCCCAGTTGTGGGCGCGTCGAAGGATGCGGTCTTGCGAGAGCCTTGCAAGCCGGGCACGGGGATCCTGGTCGCTTAGGCCTCCCGCACGGATGATCGCTTCCAGATCCCGATCGATTGGAGGGGCACCGAATTCGCTTGGCGCAAAACCACCACCATGGGGATCGCGCAGGGTGAAAGAATCAGTGATCGGCTCGCTTAGGACGGAAAAGAGGCGAACCCTGACGAGTGAACCCAATGGGATGCGGCTTCCGGATGGCAAGGGGAGGCCTTCTGGAGTTTCGAAAATTCGATGCAAAATCACACCTCGGCCGCGGGCTTCTCGGTCAGCCTCGCTCAGCGGAAGCTCCCACACCCCATCCATGGCCACAAAAAGGGGCATGTCTTTTTTTCCATGTGCCTCCAAGTGATGGGGGCCACCTTTGAGCCAATCAAAGGGTAACTCAAAGGTGATGTGCATCGCATTGACAGTGGGTGTGATGGCTCGGCCATCGAAACGCAACCCGATTTCAGGACCACTCCCACCAAGCCTCAACGCATCTCCAATTCCGCCATAGGTGCGCATGATCCAAGCAAGCTCATAGGGAGTGGCCTCACCTTCTGCGAGGATGAGCTGCCTCAAAAATTCCGTCAAGCGCCCGTTGAGTGAGGGGGTTTGGGCGATGGCTTCGGTGATGAGCGCCAAAAGCACCTTGTTGGTATAAGGGGGTGGGCTTCCATTCCGGCCCCATTCGCCATAAGGCTCCTGGGCCAGCTTATTGAAGCGTTCGATGGCGAGTTCAACGATGGCCTTTCGCTCAAAGGAGCGATGGGGGAAAAGCCAGGCCATGTGGACGAGGGTTGCTGGAGAGGCGGAAACCCGCTGGGAGAAGGCCTCTTCTTTGGCTTTGGAGGGCAGGGCATTCGCACGCGCAAGGAGGCGCCATGCGAGGGCGCGGTGGCCTTCGTTGAGCTCACCCCACCACCAGGTGGGCTCATCGATGGCCTGCTTCAAAAACCCCATTCCCGCTTCGAGGTGGGACTTGATTGAAAAGGCTTTGGAAAGCTCTGGGCTTGATTCGAGCTCGCTGAGGGCCAAAAGCGCCAAAAGGGTTGCTTGGATGTCTGGTTCGCGATCCCTCCCCTCGTCCAAGGAAAAAGCCCCATTTGGGAGTTCGTGCCGAAGCAGGGTGTCGATGGCATCCTTGAGGCTTGCCTCCCGCTCGCGCCTTGCGAGATCTCCCCCATCCCCCCACATGCCAAGCTTGTCAAGGGCCGAAGCGCCCAAAATCACCGCAACGCTTTCTTCAAAGAGGGGAACAAAGGCCTCGCGCACCTTGTCAAAGGTCGAAATGGCCTTGACGAAGGGGTGATGGCCTGCCCAAAGCCGAATCACCCCCCCTACCGCTTCTTTGGGGAGGGCGATTTCAATTGCCTCCTTGCCCTTTCCCCCCACCACAATTGCTGAGCGATTGGAAATGGCCCGCGGCTTGACAAATACCCCTTGCGCTGACTCCACAAGGTGCGATGCGCCTTTGGCGCGCATGACAACGCGGATCGCATCAGGGGACTGCGCATGAAAGGCAGCACTCACCATTTGCTCACCAAGGCCAGGGATCTTCAGTTGGCCTTGCCAAATCGATCGTGCCTCTCCTTTTCCATCGACCAGTATTTCAGCAGCAATTGATGCAGGTGATGCCATGCGATTCACCACGCGGAAGCGGGCAAAAAAGGTATCACCCTCTGTCACAAAGGGCGGGATATGTGGTTGAATCAGCAAGTCCTCACTGACAACAACCGACGAAGTGGCCGCACCTTCACCTTTTTCGTCTGCCAATGCATGGGCAAAGATCCGATACTCACCAATACGAGAGGGGAGCACGAAGGGGACCACAACCTCTCCGTTGCCATCGCTTTTTAGAAGCGGTGACCAAAGCACGGTTGGTTCGAAAGCTTCTTGCACCATTGAAGCTGGGCTTGCACCCCCTTCGATCTCATCCCCATCCCCTGAAGGTGATGGCTCGATGACGGTGACGAATCGAGAAAGCAGGGTGCTTCGCAGATCCTGAACGTAGAATTCACTGGACTTCCTTCTAAACAACGAGCGCATCACTTGGGGAGGTGTGTCTCGGCCAATCCGCACAACGCCTTCGTCCACTGCCCACACGCTCACGAAGGCATTTCGAACTGGCTTACCGCGTTCATCTCGAACGAGGACTTTTAGGCTGCGGGTTTCGCCGGGCTTTCCTTCTTCAGAGCCTCTCTCGATTGAAAGGGAGAGGGTGGGGATGGGGGGGCGGACGCGAAATTCAACTCCCCCTAGGCGAAGCTCAGGGAATTGAGGAGGGGTTGAGGTGTTCCCCTTTGGACATACAAGAAGGAGGAGTGCCCTCCCATTTGGGACCATCGATGGGTGAACTTCAAACTCAATGGCTTGAACACCATTTCCCACGGCTTTGGTTTGGTAAAGTGACCCATTGCTGTCTGGCCAAAGGAGGAGGGCCTGGGCTTTTGGCCATGGGTTTTCAAAGGTGATTCGCGCTTTTTCACCAACCACATACTCGCTCTTTTCCATCGAAAGGACGATGCGCTTAGTTGGGTGATCGCCTGGTGGCACCGTGCCTTCACCCATGACATAGACGATTTGCTCGGCGATCAAACCATCCGGTCCTTTTGCGATGATTCGATACCGCCCTCCATCTTTTGGGGTGTGTTCGCATCGCACGGCTTCTTTCTTCGTGCGAAGGAGGCACCTTTTGACAAGGAGTTCTTGTGCGCTGAGCACCCCATCACCATATTCTTGCCCTTCGTCAAGACGCATGATTTCGACTGGCACCTCGATGCCATCGACAGGCTCTTCTTTTTCGTCGATGGCGATCACTTCTGCAACGATGGGGTTGCTCCTTTCAACGAAGGGCGAAAGAACGCGAAGGCCCACTTCGTAAGGCGCAGGACGGACGATCAACTCTTCTTCGGCGCTTTGCGATACCCCAAGCGCGTCTGTGACTTCAACCGCAAGCTTGTAGCGCATCCGACGAGGAGAAAACTTGAGAAGCGGCACTTCAAGTGCGGCTTCACCTTCGGTGCTGAGTTGGGAGTTGCCTTCGTTGAGAGGTTCAAAAAGGGATGGAGGTTGAAGGGGAGAAAAGGTGTATTCTTTCCACCTCTCAGGGGCCTGGGCAGGCCCACTTGCAATCACCGACCAGTGGAGCTGCGCCCGAGATGCTGGGGCGCCAAAGAGGTAGCGAGCGCCAACCTGAATGGCAACGCGCTCACCAACCTTCCACATGCGCTTTTTTTCTTTGAGGGTGATATCCACCCGCATTTTTGGTTCCGCGAAATCCTTGACTTCAAAGGACCTGCTCCCCAGGGGGAGCTCCTTCCCCTTGGCAAGGATCCGAATGGTCCATTCACCCAAAGGGGAATTGTTGGGTAAGTCAAATTCGCTGCTGATCGCACCATCTTTGCCAATCACAAAATCCCGGCTCAAAAAAGGCACATGTGTCGAGCTGTTCCAGAGCTGGGCTTGGATTTGCATCCCCTGGGCAAGGGAGGAGATTTCCACTCCCTTCACCTTCCTGATGAATGCGGCCCAGCGCAGTCGATCCCCGGGGCGGTAGATCGAGCGATCTGTCCACAGGCTTGCCCGAAGGTCATCGAGTTCTTGCGGAGGCTCCTCGCTTTCGAAACCGAGAAGGCTCGCAGAGGTGGCCCGCCGGGGATCAAAGCGCAAAAGGGTGCGCTCACCCCCTTTGGATGCGATGATCACCAAACCAGGTCGGTGCTTGCAGTCACAGGGAATCCACGCGATTCCAGCCTGGTTGGTCTTTGCTCTTCCAATGGTGTTTCCCTCATCGCTTCGCACTTCAATTTCAACGTCATGGATTGGTGATCCATTTTCAATCGAAGTCACCCAAAGGATCACCCCGTTTGGTGTGCCGATTGCGGAAATGCTGCAATCGGTGTTTTGGAGGATGGAGGTGATCACATCACCCTTTTCAAGTGATCCGGTAGCTGAAAGGGAGATGGCGATGGGTGTTCCGTATGGTTGTAGATCGATGCTTCCTTTTCCCCAGCGGTTGGCCCGCGCTTCTTCGGATCGGATGGCGATCACTTGATGCTTGCCATGTGCGCTCACGAAGGCTTGAGGTCGAAGGAGGGCGAGGTGCTCTTCGCCTGGGCCAACGGGCCTGAGGAAGGCTTTGGCATTGTCGAGGTGAATGCCCCTGAAGGGGAGGGTGTATGGGGCGCTCTGCTCAACGGTGTAAAAGCCGCTTGGTGCGTGAATTTGAGGGGGTTGGCCGCGGCTCCTCACGGCAAAGGGGCGGAGGGGTGGAAGCTCAACCCCATCGGTTGTGCGAAGCTTCTCAACCCGAATTTCGTAGAGGCGATCCGGCTCCCACTCTCCGCGAATCGCAATTTGACTCGACAAAGCATGGATGGAAAGACCCTGGGGCTCCGGCTCGACACGCACTCGGATCGATTGGGGATCAATGGGGTGGCTTGCGAGAATGGTGAGCTCTTCTTGGATGTCAATGATTCCCTTTGGATTTGGCGGATGGGAGCAAGCGGATGCATCAAAAGCCAATCGCTTACACCCAATCCCCAGAATCCGAGGGGGTAATTTGGTTCTGAATCGCAACACCAAGGGAATCGAAGATGGGTATGGTGAATAGGCAGGGGAGATGGCGAGGACAAGGCCAGAAGCAGGGAGAAGGGGCTTTAGGGGGTGCAGTGAGACGAGCTGC
>JANWYL010000270.1 GCA_025056955.1 Sandaracinaceae bacterium
AGTTTGCAAGGCTTTTTGAACTTTTTTCATCAGGTGCTCATCGACAAAAGGACCTTTCTTTGCAGAACGCATGGCTAGCCCCTCCTTTTGATAATAAACTTATCAGTGCGTTTGTTGTTCCGCGTTTTCAAGCCTTTGGCCAACTGTCCCCATGGAGAACATGGATGACGGCCTCCCTTGCTCTTTCCTTCACCCCCCCCCAGAGGGTGATCAACAGGATTCATTGAGACGCCGCGGTTGTGCGGCCGGCGCCCAAGCCAACGGCTGCGACCCGCTTTGCCCAGAGAGACACGATCATGTTGTATGTTTGATACCTGCCCAATCGTTGCTCTGCAATCCAAATGAATCAACCGCACTTCACCAGAAGGCAAGCGAACTTGGGCATAGTCCTGATCTTTCGCCATGAGTTGGGCAGCTGTTCCAGCAGCTCTCACAAGCTGCCCCCACTTTCCCACTTTGAGTTCGATATTGTGAATCAATGTGCCAACAGGAATGAAGCGCAAGCGCAGAGAATTACCAACTGTGATGTCCGCATATCGACTGCTCAAAACAGTCATGCCAGGCTTTAGGCCATCCGGCGCAAGAATATATCTTTTCTCACCATCAGCATAGTTTAGTAGCGCAATCCTCGCGGTCCGGTTTGGATCATACTGTATTGAGACAACACGAGCTGGGACTCCTATTTTGTTTCTCTTAAAGTCTATGATGCGATAGCGACGTTTATGCCCTCCTCCCCGAAATCGAACGGTAATCCGCCCTTGATTGTTGCGACCGTCGATTTTCTTTTTTGGCTCAAGCAGTTTTTTTTCTGGCTTTCCCCTCCAGAGCCCTTCAGCGCGAAAATCTGGAATATCAAAAAACCGGCTTCCTGGTGTAATGGGCCTCAAGCGGCGTATGGACATCGCTAAACCTCACTTTTTTCTTCAAAATCGATGCTTTGCCCCTTTTCAAGACTAACAATGGCTTTTTTCCAGTTTTGCCTCTTAAGAATGAGCTTCCCTTTTCGCACCACTTTACCTCTCACAATCATTGTGTTGACATCAGCCACGCGAACATTGAAAAGGGCTTCAACTGCTGCTTTGATTTGATGCTTGTTCGCGTCTCGCCTCACCTCAAACGCATACTTGTTTTGCTCTTCCTTTAGCTTATTGACCTTTTCAGTAAGCCTAATCGGCTGGACAATCACTTGCTCGTGATTCATGGTCATTTTCCCTTATGCCTCGAACCGTTTTGCCAAATCAGGAATTACCCCCTTCGTCAACACAAGATGCTCGTGCCTCAAAATGTCATACACATTGAGCCCTTCAGGCGGCAAGAAAAGGCATGTCAGCAGGTTGCGGGTTGACAGCCTTAGGGTCTCGTTGTCTTTGCGCTCCACAATGAGGACTGATGGAACAAAATCAAACCGACGAATGATTTCAACAACTCGTTTGGTTTTTATCGTATCAATCTCAAAGGAATCCAATACCCATAGCTTTCCCGCCTGCAACTTCAGCGTCAACGCAGAACGCAAGGCACCAACTCGAACTTTGCGAGGAGGACGAAACGAATAATCCCGAGGCTTGGGCCCATGGGCCTTGCCCCCACCCACAAACAAAGGAGCAGCCATATCCCCGTGCCTCGCAGCACCGGTTCCCTTTTGTTTGTAAACCTTACGCGTTGTGTGGTTCACTTCTGAGCGACGCTTGGTGCAAGCATTTCCCGACCGCCGAGAAGCCAACTGCGCACATACCACCTCATGCAAAATTGCTTGATTGACTTCCGGCGCAAAAAAGTCGCTTGGCAGCTCGATTTCTCCTACTATCTCTCGTTGGAGGTTATACAGAGAAAGTGTCGGCATTAGAACTCTCCATTAGCTTTTGATCTCGACCTCAACTCCAGCAGACAGATCGAGTTTCATCAAAGCGTCCAAGGTTTGCTGGTTTGGATCCAAAATATCAATGATTCTTTTATGCGTGCGAATTTCAAACTGCTCTCTCGACTTTTTGTCCACGTGCGGGCTTCGCAGCACGGTATAGCGATTGATCCGAGTTGGAAGTGGTATTGGACCTGATACCCGCGCTCCCGTTCGCTTGGCAGTGTCAACAATTTCCGATGCGCTTTGATCAAGCAATCGGTGATCGTAAGCTTTTAATCGAATTCGAATTTTTGCAGTCACTGTCCCCTCCTCTCCAGACTTTCAAGCACGCTTGCCTTTTACCTTTGCAACTATTGTTTCTGCGATTGCGCTTGGCACAACTGCATACGTGGAAAACTCCATCGTGTACGAACCTCGTCCCTGCGTGATGCTCCGCAGGTCCGTGGAGTATCCAAACATGTTTGCCAAGGGAACCTCTGCTGTCACGACCTTCATGCTTCCCCTCTGGTCCATGCTGCGTATTTGACCTCGCCGCGAATTGAGGTCTCCAATCACATCGCCCATGAACTCTTCAGGGCATACAACTTCTACTTTCATCACTGGTTCGAGCAGCTGAAGGCCCGCTCGCTTTGCAGCCTCTTGGAAAGCCACTGAAGCCGCAAGCTCAAAATGTTGAGCCTGAGAGTCGACGATATGATAGCTGCCATCAAAGAGCACGGCTTTGACATCGATCACCGGATAGCCCGCCAGAACGCCACGCTCCATGGCATCTCGAATTCCCTTTTCAACAGAGGGAATGAACTCTTTTGGCACCACGCCACCAACGATTCTGTTTTCGAACACAAACCCCTTCCCCTTTTCCGTGGGCTCGATTTCAATCCACACGTGACCATACTGGCCACGCCCACCGGTTTGTTTGATCCACTTACCCTCTGCCCGAGCCGGCTTGGTGATGGTTTCGCGATAAGCCACTTCAGGCTGCCCCACATTGGTCTCCACCCTGTGTTCTCTTCTCAACCGATCCACGATGATCTCAAGGTGTAGCTCCCCCATCCCTGAAATGATCGTTTGGCCCGTTTCTTCGTCCGTGCGCACCCGGAAGGAGGGATCCTCCGCAGCAAGCTTTGCGAGCGCCTCCCCCAGCCGTGTCTGGTCAGCTTTTGTTTTTGGCTCGATCGCCTGGCTGATAACAGGCTCGGGGAAAACAATACGCTCGAGCAAAATCGGATGTTTCTCGTCGCAGAGGGTATCTCCCGTGCGAACATCCTTTAGCCCAACGATCGCGCAAATGTTTCCTGCATAGGCCTCTTCGATGGGCTCTCGCTTGTTGGCATGCATCTGAACGAGCCGCCCAACCCGCTCTCGCCGGCCTTTTGTGGCATTGAGAACCATGTCCCCTGTTCGAATATGGCCTGAATACACCCGCACGAATGTCAATGTGCCAACGTGAGGGTCGGTCATGATCTTAAATGCCAGCCCTGCAAAAGGCTCGTCGTCCGAGGCCTTGCGAGTGAGTTTCTTTTCAGGATCATCAGTGTCTTG
>JANWYL010000271.1 GCA_025056955.1 Sandaracinaceae bacterium
AAGAATTCCGGGCAATGGGAGGGCGAGATGCCCTTTCTCCAGACGAGGCGAAGGCATTGATTGCCCTTGAGGGAAAGCAGCGCGTGGACCACGGGGGCGTGCGGTGGTTGAAGATGCGGGCGCTCAGACGCTGCTTTGAGTGCTTTGAGTCATTGCCCAAAGATCACCCTCGAAAGCAAGCTTTTTTGCGCTTTGAAGCCGAGGAGTCGTCTTGGCTTGAGACCTATGCAATCTTTCGCGCTCTCAAGGAAGTCTATCCTCAGAGCTGGCGTGTTTGGCCTCCTGAGATTCGGGCACCACAGCCACGGGCGATTTCGGCATTTACTGCCACCCACTCGGCGGAAATTCGCTTTAGAAAATACGTGCAGTTTCTCGCTTTCTCACAGCTTCGGGCGGCCCGTGCTGCACTTCACAAAGAAAAGGTTGCTTTGTTTGGCGACGAGCCTTTCCTTGTGGCCGAAGACAGCGCCGAAGTGTGGGGCAGAAAGCAGCTTTTCCGCTTTGATGCGACAGTGGGAGCACCCCCTGATGCCTTCTCAGAAGATGGCCAAGAATGGGGCCTACCTCCTTATCGCTGGGATCGCCTCAAGGAACAGGGATATGCCTTATTTGTGGAAAGGGTTCGTCATGTGAGCCGGCTGTACGATGGGGTGCGAATTGACCACGTGGTTGGCCTCTACCGCACTTATCACCGCCCGATCGATGGCTCGCCTCACTACTTCTTTCCAGGCAAAGAAGAAGAGCAGCTCGCACAAGGTGAGGCCGTGCTCCAGGCTTTTTTGAGTTCTGGAATCGAAGTGTTGGCTGAAGACCTTGGCGTGATTCCTCCTTTTGTGCGCCGCTCCCTCGAAGGGCTCAAGATTCCGGGATATCGCGTTTTTCGATGGGAGAAGGAGGGAAATCGTTATCGCGATCCGAGCGAGTACCCCCATTTGAGTGTGGCCACCACAGGCACCCATGACACAGAAACCCTTGCTGAATGGTGGGAAGGCCTCTCTGAAGTTGAACGAGAGCAAGTGCTCGAAATCCCAAGCCTTGCGGGCATAAAGGAGGCGTCTGGCGCTTCAAAACGTTTTGGGGTTTTTTGGCTTAGCGAAGAAGTGTGGCAGGCGATGATGAGGTCCCTCATCCGGAGCCCAAGCTGCGCTGTCCTTTTGCCAATTCACGATGTGCTTGGTCTTCGGGAACGCGTTAACCGCCCAAATACCATTGGCCCACACAACTGGAGCACGCGCCTTCCATGGGTGCTTTCGGCTTTGGCCGAGGATGCGATTGTGCAGGCCCGAATGCGTTTCCTCGAGGAGGAAGCACGGGCTGGAGGGAGAAGTAATCCTGAAGCGGCAGCCCGGGCCAAAGCTTGAACGACAGGACTTGTGAAAGTGCAAAAAGACTGCCCGCAAAGCCAGAACTTGAGGCACAAGGCCAAGGCGAAACCTGCGTTTCTCTCGCACAAACGACTTCGCAGAAGGGAGATTATGTCAAATGGGGCAGGAATCTTGAAATAGAGAAGCCCATTAGCGGCTCCGCTTTTGCGTCTTTTGTTGGGCTGGCGGCGCCTGCTGCTGGCTGCTTTGAGAGCGGCTTCGCGGTGCAGAGCCACTTCGCTGGATGAAAAAGCCATCGCAAGCTTCACCTGTGTCGTCATCGGGCGCAGCGAAAATCACGAAACGAATCGGCCCCGCTTCAAGCGCCCGAAGGCCAAGTGGATAGAAAGTCGTCTGTGCCTGAGGGGCTTGCTCTGTGGTTTTTGGCTGATCGCTTGAGGGCTCAGGCGCGCTTCCGCTTTTCACGGCACCCATGAGGAGTGCTTCAAGGTCGCTCTCTGTGCTTTGTGCTGTGCTTGACGAGGCTGTTGATTCGGGTGAGCCATCAACTGGCCGTGAGGCTGAAGATGGAGGTGGAGGAGCAGCCACTTCTTGCGCAGAAGGAGAAGGCCTCGAAGCAGATGCTGCAAAAGGCGCGGCCCCGCGGATTGGCTCAATGGGATCGGGAATGAAATCGATCGATCGGGCATTGGCCAATACTTCATTGATCACTGGCTCCAAGCGGCTTAGGGCCCACTGGATCGCATTCAAACGAGACTCAGGGTCTTCGTCGAGAACAGCCACCCGGTTTTCAAGCTCATACCACCGAGAAAAACCACGATTGGGGAGCAAAAGCTCAACCCGCTCCAAGCGACCGTTTGGCAAAAACAAGCGCAAAACCACGTAAATGTCGCGCTCAATTCGTGTTCCCCCTGGCACAGGAATGGCGTAGTGCGCGTGATAGGTTTTAATGCATCTTCCTGGAGTGCAATTCGGTTCCGGGGCGCCTCCAAAAGAGCGTGAAAAATCAGGGTTTGCTTGGGCGACTTGGGCAATTGGTGAGCCGTAGTTACCGATGCGGGTGAGCACACGAAGCCAATACTGAGCCGTCCGCGTCACCCATTGTCGACGCTCTTCTGCTTCTTTACGTGCTTGCTCGGCCTGGGCTTCGCTTTCTTTTGCCGCTTGTTGCTCTCGAGCGCTCACCACTTGGCGCAAGGCCGCCTCACGGGATCGCGCCTCCATGACGTGCTGACCCTCTGGATAAACGCGAAGATAAAACTCAAGACCTTCGAGGGTGGTATTGGACTTTGCCCAGACCTCGCCTTCTTTGGCCTCATGTTCTTTTCGCACTTCGCTTGACCAAGCCCCGTTTGGAAAGCTTTTGAGGTATTCGACCATCGCAAGAAGGCGCTCACGATCTCCCTTTGCCGTGCGAATCCGCCGATAGCTTCTCGCTTCATCGTGAGTGGCCAAAATTCCACACCCCTCAAGGCCATGCCCGAGAAAAACCATTCCTATAACAAACGAAAGCGCCCTTCCCTTCATCAAATCCCTCCTTCACAAAAGCGGCACGGAGCAGGCGGAGGATTGCGCTCTTGTGGCCGAAGTTCGCGCAAAGCATCCAGGCACATGTTTAGCGGAGATTCTTCTTGAACACAGCGCCTAGCAAGCTCACAGGCCCTTTCTCGATGGGTGTGGAGACACAACGAATCGGGGCCCTTTTCTTCGCACATGAGCTCAGCATAGGCGTCGCAAAAGCGAGCACGTGCTGAATCAAGGAGAGGAGAAGCGCTTGAAGTGGACTGCTCATCTCCCCTTGACCCACAGCTTCCCACATGCCCTGGACTTGGCGCGCCGAGGGTTAAAAAGATGAGGAAGGACACGCTTAGCCGAAAGGCAAGCTTTGTGCTTATCGAAGGCCGAAAAGAAGACGCAGAGGGCTCCATGGCTGAGATCAATCAATCGAAAATTTCGTAATCAATCAAAAGACCAGCATCAACACTCACCAAGGGTTGGACAAAAAGGCCAAAATAAAGCGATGGCACTGTGGCGAGGTAAAGGCCCATTCCATTCAGAAACTTG
>JANWYL010000272.1 GCA_025056955.1 Sandaracinaceae bacterium
TCAAATTCACAATCGGCCAGACGAAGCTCGGCCAGAGGGGCGTAGCGGGTGTAAGGATACTCGCGCCGAACCCGCTGAAAGAGAGGGATCGCCGTCAGGCAATCGCGATCCCGAAAAGCGGCGAGGGCCTGCTCATAATCAAGGCGAGCGCTTTCAGCGTAACTCAGGGCAGGCCCCTTTTGGGCCCCACCGCAGCCAATGATAAGCCAAAAAAAGCAAATTGCATAAACGTTTCTGTTTTTCACCTTTAGGCATTTTCCTAAAAGAGCCCTTGGCGAAAAGCAAATCCAAAAACCAGCCCGGGCTTGGAAGGGCTTGGGAATTCCAAATCGTTTATGCCGATTTTGCCACTTCATTTTTGGCGAAGCCAATTGCGGATTGGCCCAGAGAGGGCATCTGCCTGAGCAGCGCAAAGCTCAATTGCCTCAACGGAAAGCGCAAGGTTTCGTGGAAGGCCCGGGCTTTCTGAAAGGCGCCCTTCAAACCAAGAACGAAGCCTTTGGGCTTGCTCCTTCTTGCACCCCGAAGCAAATGCAAAGGGAAGAGCAGCAAGCTCTTCTCTTCCAAGCGCCTGGGCAATCGCATTGAAGTGCCTCGTCATCCACTCAAAGGTGGGTTCCCAGCCACCCCTTAGGGCTGCTTGGGCAGCGATTGGGCGAAGCACTTCGTTCCGCCGGAGCCGAGAATCAAGGGCAAGGCCCAAAACCCGCTCCCGCAGGGCTGGGCTTTCTGCTTGAGAGAGCGCTTGAAGCAAGGCAAAGCGCAGCCCTTCATCTGTGGCTTGAGCAAATGCGGAAAGAATTTTCTCAAAGCCTGCCTCATCTGCTTCCCGACCATAGGCACCAAGGGCAAAACCCCACAAATCGCGGTGGACAGCCTGTTCCCCTTTTTCGAGAATGCGCCTGGCTTCAGCCAAGGCATATGCGCGCACGCGAGGATCACGAGCGATATCGGCCAAAAAAGAAAAAAGGGCAACGCGGAAAGAGCGTAACTCAGGATCATCAGAAAAGGCCGCCTGTTTTCTAAGGAAGCGATCGCGGTGTCTTCGGTAAAGGCGCTGCAGACGTCGCTCAAAGGCATAAAGCTCATCCCCTTCGAGCAAGCGTTCGGTCACAAAGCGATAAAGCGGAGCCCCTGCCATGGCAACGAAGCGGTCGTCTGAACGCACCATCGCTTCAAGCAAGTCCATCGTTTGGCCCGGATCCCCGTGGCCTGCAAACACTCCTGCTTCAAGGCCATCTGCCAAGCTCAAAAGATCCCGCACTCCTGGTCCCCCACCCTTTTCACCTGGCTTCCAAGGGTGAGCCCCTTCAATGGCATGCTTGATCACAGGCTTAAGCGCCTCAATCCAAGGAGGCTCAAGGGCAAAGCGCGCATAGGTGCGACCATCGGGATTTGGCCAAATCCAAGCGGGGCACGCCGGTAAATCAATGCTTTGCTCCTCAGCTGTCACGACAAAGCATTCCTTGAAAATCACGCCATCTTGAGCAGCGCCCAAAAAGCATGATGGAAAGGCCCACTGGCCCTCCATTGGGGCCTTTGAGCCAAGAGGGCGGTAGCGCTCTTGCTTCAGGAGCACACGTGCCCGGCCGCCATCGCATGTGGGTCCTTCAATCCGTACGTATGGAATGCCACCTTGCTTTGTAAATTCATCGATGATTTTCCTCACTTCTTTTTGACTGCTCTTGCGTTCAAGCGCCTGGATGAAATCTTCAGAAGTGGCATTCCGATGGGCGTGCTCGTTGAGATAGTGCCGGATCGCATCGCGGAAATTCTCAAGCCCAAGGTACGCAGAGAGCATGCCAAGGACGCTTGCCCCTTTGGCATAGGTGATGTCATCGAAAGCATTGTGGATGTCATCGCTTGAAAGGATCGGTTGACGGATGATGCGGGCTTCCGCCTGGGAGTCCGCCTCGAAAGCCTCAAAAAGCGTAAGAAGCTCGAGCACCGAAGCGCGAAATTGGGGAAAAGTCGCTTCCACGATTTGGGTCTCCATCCAGGTTGCAAAGGCCTCGTTCAGCCATAGGTCTTCCCACCACTTCAACGTGACCAAGTTGCCAAACCACTGGTGAGCAAGCTCATGGGCAGTGATAAGGGCAAAGGCCCGCTCTTCTCGAATCGATGGCTGCTTTCCCAAAAGAAGATATGGAGCCCGAAAGGTGATCAAGCCTGGATTTTCCATCGCGCCCGCAGCGAAGTCCGGCACTGCCACAAGATCGAGCTTTGCGTATGGATAGACAATTCCAAACCAATCTTCCAGGGCAAGGAGAATCCGAGGCGTGTGGGCCAGGGCATGGGCCAATGCATCACCGCTCCCGCGAGGGGCAATACCGCGCAAGGGGATTGGGGCCGAGCGGACCTTACTTGGTGGAATCACTCCCTCTTTGATATCGAAAACACCTACGGTCCACGCCACAAGATAGGTTGGAAGTGGCGGCGTTTCCGCAAATCGGCGGCGCACCCGATCACCAAGGAGCTCAAAAGCAACTTCCGGCGCATTTGCAAACGCCTGCAAACCAGAGGGATGGATGATCGTCACTTCAAATGGCGTTTTGAAGCGAGGCTCATCAAAACAAGGAAAAGCTTTCCTTGCTGAAATCGGCTCAAATTGGGTGAATGCGTAAGCCTCTCCACCTACTTCGAGGCGATAGACACCATCGAGGCCTGCCTCAAAGGGTCTTTCATAGAGGATCTCGAGCTCCACCTCGCCAGGGGTGAGTGACCGTTCGAAATCGATTCTGGCCATTCCCTCTTTTGTGTCCACTTCGGACCATTTGCCTGTTGTTTGTCCCTCTCGATCGCGCGCGGTAGCGCTCTGCACTTCCAATGCCTTTCCATGAATCCAAATCGATGAACGCCTTTTCTCAAGCGTAAGGCGAATGCGCGCACGACCCCGAAAGCGCTCCTCGTGAGGATCGATCTCAAGCTCAAGGGCATAATGCGTGGGATAAACCTCCTCGGGGAGCCTAAAGGGAACTTGAGTTTCCCCTTCCATGGCCATGCCCTCTTCAGGGCTCACCTTACGCTCGAGCCTAGGGCCGTACTCTTCAATCCCCAAACCTGCCCCCCCACAGCTTGTCCAAAGCAAATCCCCAAAAAGCAACCACAACCCAATGCCCTTCAGAAGCGGACACCCTTTCATCGATCACCGCTTTTCCACAAACTCCTAGCCCGAGCCTTTTCCGGAGTCTTCTTTGGAGTCTTCCTTCGAAGCCTCGCGCAAACCGAGCTCTTTCATTTTGAGCTGGAGGCTTTTTCGTGATATCTTTAGTAGCTTTGCAGCCTGAGTAACGTTTCCCATGGTCTGAGCAAGGGCATTAAGGATGAGATCGCGCTCGAGACGGGCAGTGGTTTCACGGACGATCTCCTTGGTGACTGGAGTCA
>JANWYL010000273.1 GCA_025056955.1 Sandaracinaceae bacterium
CCGATCGACCAAGCGGAACAACCCAGCGACCCACCTTGCGAGCCACATCACAAAGCATCCGAACGCGGTGAATGTTCGACGAGAATAAACCAACCACCACCCGAGCTGTTGCACGGGAAATGATTTCATCGAGTGCCTCCCCCACCTTTAACTCACCACCAGCTTCACCTTCTGCGAGGGCATTCGTTGAATCCGAAAGAAGAAGAGCAACACCCTTCTCCACAAAAGGAGCAAGGCGCTCCCAAGCAAAGCGATCACCTGGAGGAGGTTGACTGTCTATCTTGAAATCACCAGTATGAACAACTATGCCTTCCTTTGTCTCAACCACCAACCCATAGGAATCTGGCATCGAGTGGGTGACTTGCCATAGGTGAAAGCGCATTCCAGCTGCTTCAAAAACGCTTTTCTCATCAACTACCCGCCAATCGAATTTTCTCGATCGATGCCAAACGTGTTCTGCAACACGGTTGCGGACCAGAGCAACTGGATATGATGAACCGTATACAGGAACATCAAAGTCGCGAAGAAAATAGCTCACGGCCCCGATGTGATCCTCGTGACCGTGAGTAAGAACTAATGCTTCGATTTTTTTTTGGTTACGGTGCAACCACTCCCAATCCGGGTGAATGACTTCGACACCCAAACCTCGTGTGTCAAAGAGCACACCACAGTCAATGACAACGATTCTTCCATCTTGCTCGATGGCCATGCAATTCATGCCGATCTCGCCGAGGCCACCTAAAGGGATAAATCGAACTCCTCCCATCGCTTCACGCAAAATCAGTGAAATCATTAAGCCTAAGACACAACTTGTAAAGAGAAAATGACCTCTCAGTAGTTGATTCCTAGGATCAAGCGAAGGGTTTGTGCATTCTGCCCACCGCCAGAAAAGCCAGAAGCCAATTGAGCTGCGTTGTAGTTTAGCCCACCCAAGGGAAAAAGTATGCCGTACATCAGTGAGAGCGTGAAACCATCGAGGGGATCCGGGCCATCTTCGCTCCGGTAGTACGCATGAAGATCGATTTCGACTCCGAGATCAGCTTGGTTTCCCCAAGTTTGGATCGGTTCAACCGCCCTGCTCCAAACCACATCAGCGCGCGCTCCAAGGAGCTGCCCAAAACTGCTACGGATGAAGTCATACGATAACCCAGGGCGGAAGTAGTAGGATCCTCCAATTTGACCAAGAAGGTTACGAAAGAGCAAAAGGTCAATCCGGTAGGCAGGGTGGAAAAAAAAGGTTGAAAGGGTGCGATCTGGCCCACCTGGTCGATCGAGCTGGCGAAGGGAGCCTCCCCTCAGCGAAAGGCCTTCTGTGTCCGCATCACCGCTCGCGATGCCAAAATAGAAAGACACTGCCAGCTGATCGTTTAGCAAGCGGTATTCACCTTCAAAAGCCAACCCCATTTGCAGGATGTTATGTTTCGCACCGTTGTTTGGGACAAATATGGTGCGATCGATGCAGGAATTGTCTGGGCATGATCCGAAGGTGAATGGTAGGTTGTCAATCGTTCCAAAGATTCCAACCGCCTCAACCTCAAGGCGCAACGACTCATAAAGAAATTGTACCCAAATATCACCAGTGAACGTTTCATACCCACGCCGAACGATTGGCCCGATTGGCTCGGAGTGAGCACCAAAAGGATTGCGCACACCCTCTGTTGAGAGGTTCTGGGTGCGATACATAAAAAGCAAGCCCCCATTCAACACCATTTCTCGACGAGCAAGTGCCTGAGCCTGCTCCTCCGGAGAAAGTCGCCTGGCCACTCCAAATACCATCTGGTCCACGTCATCCATTCGAACCCGATCGAAGGAAACCCGCTGATACCAATGGTCTACGGGATCGAAGTAAACCATCCCCTCAGAGGCAAAGTCCCATGCACCGAAAAGGTAGATTCCAAAAATTCGGGTGATGGCCATGATTCGATCCACATCTGTTTGATGATCCTGGTCAATACCCCTCCCATCGTTGAACAAAATGCCAAGCCCCCAGTGCGCACCCATTCTCCCAAAACGAAGCTCCCCCAACCCCCGATTTCTCACTTCTCCCCATGCCCTTCGAACAACAATCGAGTCAGAAAAAGAATTTATTCCCGCAATTGGGGGGTCTTGAGTGGTCGCAAAAACCTGAGCAGGTGCGACAGTGCCATAAGTGCGCTGCCAATTTGAGTTGAATTGCAATCCAGAAGGGGTTGAACCCATCACCAAGTTGTCAAGCAGATCAATCTGCATGCGCACCCTTACGTCATCGGAAAGGTGAATGGATGGCTCCAACCGAAGCCGAAGGTTTGCAAAAGCGAGAGCATTTTGGTCGCAAACGCTCCACCCTCCTCCAGGGCCAAGGCCTGGTGCTGTCTCTCTTCCTCCACTACAACCACCCTCGGGAGCAACACCATCGTCCAGGGGCTGCCAATAGGCAAAAAAATCGTTGATGTTGTTTCCAGGAATTCGCCCCCTTCCCAAAAACAGGTGATCGATGAACTCTCCCCGCATCCGCATATAACCATGGACCTCAAACAAGGTTTGGGGAGTCGTCCACGGTGCAATGGTTGGGTCAGAGGGGGGCTGACCCTCTCGCTGCATGGGATTGGACTCTGTTTTTGATGAAGCCGTTGAAGAAGGAGAGGAACGTGCAGGCGCAACTGAGCCCTCGGGCAGACGCAGACGGGGTGGTTTTTCTTCCTCTTCCACCTCCTCCTGACTGTTTTCTCCAGAAAGCGCTGGAGGTGAGGGCGACGGTTCAGGTTGAGCGGCGCTCTGTGCAAAAACAACACTCGCGTGCACCAAAACCTTTGACAACAAGAAGAGAGTGCCTCCTGCCAAAAGTGTGGAGCGCAACCACCTCACCCAACGCTCTGTCACTTGCATGGGCGCTCGCTACTATCACGCAGAAAGCAAAGGAGCAATCCCTCCTCATTCGTTTGACCTTCCATCCAAGCCCCAACTCTTCTCAACAGCATTGAGCAAAAGCCCCATCGCTTTGCGCATTCTCCGCCGAGCTGCACCAGCAGAGGCAAGCCCTGCTCGGTGGGCGCTTTCTGCCCAGGACCGCTTTTCAATTCCACGGGAGCGAAGCAGTTCTGAGTCGCTGGGCGGCAACCGAACCAGCAGCAAAGCAAAACGCTCGATAAAGGCGCAAAGGGCTCCTCCATCCGAATCAAAAGTGCGCGCCGAGCCAACATAAGATCTGGCCATCGGAATTAACTCCTCCTCAGACCACGGAACCACAGCCGGAAGGTCTCGCTCAAGGAGCAAGCGCACCGATGGGTCAAGTGGCAAAGGATCCTCGGATTCGAGCAAGGCCAAACGGGTTTTAAGCCCTCGAGCAAATTCCATCCGTAACCGTTGAACCAGAGCCCTCGCTCGCTCGCTGCC
>JANWYL010000274.1 GCA_025056955.1 Sandaracinaceae bacterium
AGGTGCCGGAGGAAGTTTGCCTCCGGTGCCACACCCCTGACCACAGCGATCGTTTTAACTATCAAATCTATCGTCGGGTTTTGATTGTTCCTGGGCATGGCTTGCCTCTTGAGGGAACTCATTGAGTGGCTGCTGGTTTTTTCAGAAGCTCCCCAATGGCCCTGCGAACGCCTTGAAGGTGGGCTTCCATTGATAGCTCGGCGTGGATTGCAGCCCTTACCATGCCTTCCTGGTCGATGACAAAGGTCACTCGGCGATTGCCGAAGATGCCAAGGGGCCTTCTCACGCCAAAAGCCCGTGCGAGCTCGTGTTTTTGGTCCGATATCAGCGCAAAAGGTAGCTGATATCGTTGGGCAAATCGGGCGTGGGACTCATCACTATCTGAGGAAATTCCGATCACCGAAACCGATTCGCTACAGAATTCCTCGTAGGCATCGCGAAACAAACAAGCTTCTCGGGTGCAACCCGGTGTAAAGTCCTTTGGGTAGAAGAAAACAACGAGAGGACCTTTTTGACGAAGGAGGGCTGTATCAATCACTTGCCCGCGATGATCCAGGCGAACGAAATCTGGAGCTCGGTGACCAGGCTCAAGCATTTGCCCTAACAATTGTGCCCCATTGGCTTTTTGCGCAAGTCAGCTGTTGACAGCTTGAGTTGGAGAAACTACACATTACCTCCTCGAAATTGCCATGCCTGTCAATGCTCATCCAAAAATCTGTGGTTGGGAGGCCAAACGCAAAAGAAACCTTCCTCCTTTTCGCGTGGGAGACCAGGTGGCAGTTCACTACCGCATCCGAGAGGGTGATCGCGAACGCATTCAAGTGTTTCAAGGAATCGTGATTCGCCGCGCGCGTGGGGGGATGGGAGCAACTTTTACGGTGAGAAAGGTGTCTTTTGGGGGAATTGGGGTGGAGCGCATCTTCCCAGAGCACTCTCCCTTCATTGAGAAACTGGAAGTGATATCCAGGGGTGCGGTTCGTCGGGCGCGGTTGTACTACCTGCGAGGGCTCGAGGGGAAGGCAGCGCGTGTCAAGCAGGAGAGGGAGCCTGGAGCAAACCAAAAGGGGTAACCAAGCACACAAAAAGCTGCTTCGCTTCCTCAATCATCTGCTAAAGTTGATAAGTGAAGAAGCCCATGGGTTGAAGCAGGGGGTTTTTTTGGTGATCTCGGCTGGGCTGCCCTACTCGTCGATGAGTTTTATAATGTTATTGGCTTTTCTGACTCATGAACTCAACCACGCAAGAAGAGAGAACCTTCCCGCTTGCAGCCTCCGAGGTAAGCGAAGGGGCGGCCGAAGCCAGGGCTTACGAGCTCATTGTGGAGCGGGTGTTGCGCTTGCTTTCAGAAGATCGCACACCTGCTCAGATTCACGATGCAGTGGTTGAGTCGATCGTTCAAGAGGGCTCTCTCAACAAGAAGAGCATCTTGGTCATAAAGGGGGCATTGGACCGCTTGGGCCTGAGGACGAGGCTTGGGCAAGGGGCTGGCATCGAAGAGGCTGTCTTTACAGTTGGAAGTGGCCGCCCCCTTCTCATCGAGACCAGGGAGGGGCAGTGCATCCTTGTTTCCGATCGAGAGGGGGATCATGTGCACGTTGAATCTGCGTGCTTTGACCCCCATTGGATGAGTGTTTCGCACCTTTTGACGCAAGCCCAAGCCAACGCATGGGTGTATGTCGATCCTGCCCTCCCCTTGGCCCATCCGAAGTCGAAGGGGCCGCCCCCGCTTGAGCGTGTGGCCCAATGGATTCGGCTTGAACGCCAGGATTTGTGGGCTCTTCTCATTTATGCGATCTTTGTTGGATCTTTTTCGATTGTCTTACCCGTTGCGGTTCAAGTATTGGTCAACACGATTGCCCTTGGGGCTTTGCTTCAGCCGCTTGTGGTTTTGACCACATTGCTTTTTGGAGTTTTGGCTTTTGATGCGATTTTGCGATCGACTCAATTTTATATCGTTGAAATTCTGCAAAGAAGGATATTTGTTCGCGTGGTAGCGGACTTTTCCTTTCGCCTTCCACGCGTGCTGAGGCCTGCAATCGATCACGTGGATAGCGGCGAGCTCGTCAATCGTTTTTTTGATGTTTTCACTTTTCAGAAAACCGCTGCTTCCATCTTGGTCAGCGGATTAGATTTGATGCTGACCGTGATTGTTGGGATGTTGCTTTTGGCATTTTACCATCCAGTTCTTTTAGCGTTTGACATTATTTTGATTGTCTTTGTTGGTTCCATTGTGGTCAGGATGGGAAAAAAAGGAATTGCGACAGCGATCAGCGAATCAAAGCGCAAGTACGCGATGGCTGCGTGGCTTGAAGAAATCGCAAGGCACGATGCCCTCTTTAAGCTTGGAGGGGGGCTTGAGTATGCGGAGTTGAGGGCTGAGGCCCTCGCACGTGCGTACCTCAAGGATCGCGAGCTCCATTTTGGTGTTGTTTTTAAGCAAACGATTGTGTTTTTGTCGCTCCAAGCGGTTGCAAACGCCTCGGTGCTTGGAATGGGGGGGTTTTTGGTCATGCAAGGTCAGCTCACTCTTGGTCAGCTTGTGGCTTCAGAGCTGATTGTGACTGTTGTGGTAAGCTCAATTGCCAAATTCGGGAAATATCTTGAGAACTTTTACGATTTGGTGGCTGCAGTTGACAAAATAGGTCAGGTGACAGACCTGCCGATTGAGGAGATGGGAGGGGCTGGCTGTGCTCACATTGGAAAAAAGGGGCCTGCATCGCTTCGGCTTGAGGGGGTGCGTGCTGGGTATGGGGATGGACCAGAGGTGCTGTGCTCGGTGAATCTCACGGTTGAGGCTGGACAACGGATTGGAATCACTGGGGCTCCAGGGACTGGCAAGACCTTGCTCGTTGAGCTTTTGGCGGCGCTTCGCAAGCCGCGTTTTGGAAGGATCTACATCGATGGTCACGACTTGAGTGAATTTGATATCACTGCGTTGCGGGAAAAGATCGCAGTGGTGCATCCTGCAGTTGTTTCTGGAAGCATTCTTGACAACATTCGATTGGGCCGGGTGCAGGTGGATGTGTGGGCAGTGCAGCAAGCCCTAAGAGAAGTGGGCTTGCTTTCGGAAATTGAAGCAATGCCGAGGGGGATCAGGACTGAACTGAATTCAACGGGAGAGCCTCTGAGCACGAGCCAGATTCAGCGGCTGGCAATAGCCCGGGCGATTGTGGGAAACCCTGCCTTGCTTGTGCTTGACGGGGTCTTGGATGGGTTCGACACAGAGGCGCGGGAGACGATTCTCGATTCTCTGTTTTCAGACCGAGGGCGGTGGACTTTGATTGTCACAAGTAACAACAGCCAGGTGCTCGCCCGCTGTGACCGGGTGTTTCGCCTGACGCGGGGCATGCTCGAGAGTTGTTCTGGA
>JANWYL010000275.1 GCA_025056955.1 Sandaracinaceae bacterium
GCACATTTGCGAGGTCTTCACCTTCAAGGAACTCCATCACGAAGTAGCTCGAACCAGATGGCAGCTCACCAAAGTCTGAGATATCAACGATGTGTTCGTTTCCAATCCGCGAGGCGCTTTTTGCTTCTCGCCGAAAGCGCTCGACCACCTCTGGATTTCCACAGTAATCTTCCCGCAGCACTTTGAGGGCAAAACGCTTCTCAATCACAACGTGCTCGACCTCGTAGACGATCCCCATTCCGCCTTCGCCAATCCGACGAATCACGCGGTAGCGCTCGTCTATCACCGTTCCAACAAGGGGATCCTTTGGACCCTCTCCGCTTGCAGAAAGCTGAGATGCCGTAACGAGGCGTTGCCCATCGTTTGGGCAAAACACCTCGCCGCTTCGATACTCGCTTTTGCAAACCGGGCAAATTTTAGCAATCACGCCTTCTCCAAAGTTCGATTTGTTTCGAAAAAGGCTCATCTGAGCACTACCACCCCCTCTGGGGATGGGTCAATCTAGAGCATACCAAACGAGCGCCTATGCTTGAGGAAAAAAACATCCCTCTGCCTCGGGGAGAGCAAAGGCTCCGGGTTCATCGCCTTCCTCCATCCGTTGTCGAGCGGATTGCTGCGGGGGAGGTGATTGAGCGACCGGCAAGCGTGGTGAAGGAGCTTGTCGAAAATGCGATCGATGCCGAGGCTGAAAACATCGTGATCACAACCGAAGGAGGGGGTATGAAAAGCATCGTTGTGGCCGATGATGGTATCGGCATGGGGCGCGAAGATGCAATCGTTGCGCTTGAAAGGCATGCGACGAGCAAAATCAGAAGCCTTGAGGATCTTGAGGCAATTTGCACGCTTGGTTTTCGTGGTGAGGCCCTTCCTTCAATTGCAGCAGTCAGTCGCATGAGGATTTGGACCCGCCCCCATGACCAAATCGAAGGGAGTGAGCTTGTGGTTGAAGGGGGGGTTTTGCGCTCAGTCCGTCCTTTTGGATCAAGTCCTGGAACGAGGGTTGAGGTCAAAGACCTTTTTTTCAACCTTCCTGCGCGCAAAAAATTTTTAAAATCCCCAAATGCTGAATCTGCTCAGATCAGCGATGTGCTGATGCGGCTGGCCTTGTCGCGACCTGGGATTCGCTGGAGTTGGGTGCGGGAGGGGCGAAAGGCGTTGGAGTTGCCAAGGGCCAAAGACTTCTACGAAAGGGCAAGGCAAGTTTTTGAAGATGAACCCCTCGTTGCCATTGAAGGGGAGCGGGATGGGATTCGTCTGCGGGCCGTGTTGAGCGCACCAGAACGCGCGCACCCAACTTCGAGCATGCTTTTTCTCTACGTCAACGGTCGAAGCATCCGCGATCGCATGCTCGTGAAGGCAATTCAATCAGCCTACGGGAGCACCATGCCTCGGGGCCAATTCCCCGTAGGGGCCTTGGCCCTTGAGATAGATCCTCAAAAGATCGATGTAAACGTGCACCCCCAGAAGGCCGAGGTGCGATTTGCAAGCCCAGAGCGTGTGTTTCAGGGGGTCCATGAAATTTTGGCCTCTTTCTTGTCTAGCCGCCCATTTGTGCCCTCACCCCCAAAAGGGAACGAAGAGGAGAGGGCGGCTTCTCGTGACCTAGGAAATTCGCTTGAGGAAAAGAAAGACGAAATCGCTCTTTTTGAAGCTTCGCCTCAACAAAGGGAGGGCCTGCTTTTTGACGCGATTTTGCGAGATGGAGAAGAAGCCCAGCCTTCGCGCTATGCCTCCCTTCGCCCAATTGGGCAGGTCAAGGGAATGTACATTGTTTGCGAGGGGCCTGAGGGCATCGCGATCATCGACCAACATGCAGCAGACGAAAGGGTGCGTTTTGCCGAACTTCAATCCATGTTCCGGCAAGGAAGGGTGCCAAGGCAGGCCCTCCTTGCTCCTTTAAGGCTTCGTCTATTTCCCTCGGAGCTTGAAGGCATCGAGAACAAGCAAGAAGTGCTTGATAGGATGGGCTTTGAAATCAGGCGCTTTGGTGAAAACGAAATCCTTCTTTGTACAGTGCCTGCTCTTCTTTCGCGCTCTTCGCCTGAAGCTCTTTTTCGGGCAGCGCTTGCCGAGCTTGGGAGCGAAGAAGGAAAACCGCTTTCAGAGGCGATCGATCGGGCATTGGCCACGATGGCTTGTCATGGGGCAATTCGTGCTGGGGATGCCCTGAACCAGCTTGAGCAAGAGGAACTCCTTAAGGCGATAAGCCAAGTCAGGGAGTTTTCCGGGCATTGCCCTCACGGAAGGCCTGTGGTGTTTGAGATCACTTTTAGCGAACTCGCAAGGAGAGTGGGAAGGAAGTGAATGACCAGGTATTTCCTCAAATTCCGATTCCCATTTTGGTCATTGCTGGCCCGACGGCTTCTGGAAAAACCCATCTCGCCTTGCACCTTGCCAAGGGTGTGGGTGGGGAACTTGTGGGAGCCGATTCCGTCCAGATCTACAGGGAATTTAACATTGGCTCGGCCAAGCCAAGTGCCGATGATCTTCAAGGGATCCCGCATCACCTGATCGATGCGATCGACCCAGATGAGCCCATCGATGCGGCAAGCTATGCCGCAATGGCCGATCGGGCCATTTGGGAAGTGCATTCGCGAGGGCGCGTGCCGATTGTCGTCGGTGGAGCTGGTCTTTGGCTGAGGGCGCTTTTGAGGGGCCTTGTGGCCCTGCCCCGGCCCGATCCTGAGCTCAGAAAGCGTCTTGAAGCGGAGGTCGAGCGCTTGGGAGCTCCTGCCATGCATGCCCGGTTGGCCTCAGTCGATCCCGATGCGGCCAAGCGCATTCACCCAAATGATGCGCTCCGCATTGTGCGGGCCCTTGAGGTCCATGCGCAAACGGGCAAGGCCCTTGGTGCGCTTTGGAAAGCGCATGCGCTTGGCAAGATGCGCTATCCGACCCTTTTCATCGTGCTTGAACCTGAGCCCAACACCTTGCGGGCCCGCATCGAGTCCAGGGTCTTTTCAATGCTCACCCGAGGATGGGTGGAAGAGGTACGGGGTTTGCTCGAGCGTTGGCCAGCTTCTGCGCGCCCCTTCCACAGCGTCGGTTACCGCGAGATCGTGGCTTTCCTCGGCGGAAAAACCACGCAGGCCGAATTGCCTACCGCCATCATCCGCTCGACTTGGGCTTATGCCAGAAGGCAACGCATGTGGTTTCGCAAGGAGGCAGGCGTCAACCTGCGGATCGATCCCCAGCGTTTCGAATTTGATGGACTCAAAAAGCAGGTCTTGGATTTTTTAAACTCCATGGTTTCTAGAGAAGTGAGGCAACAATGAACAGGTAAATCGGCAGCATAAACAAAACAGCGTTAAAAGCATATCGAAAGAAAGAAGGTGTTTCGTAACCGGCTGCGCTTG
>JANWYL010000276.1 GCA_025056955.1 Sandaracinaceae bacterium
ACTCTCGGCAGGAACCTTTCAGCACGAGGTCGACCATTTGGATGGGCTGCTTTTTGTCGATCGTGTCACAGACCCAAGGAGCCTAAGCACGTGGGAAAACTTCGATCGCTTCTATCGAAACGAATTTGTCGAATATGCCCGCACAATCATCGAGCGCTATGGCAGCTGAAATTCACCCTCAAAGTTGTTTACTGGTCCTCATCGATGATGCGCCGGGGGCGAGTGAGGGTGCTTGCTTGGGAGAGCGATTTGAGCCGTGAAGTGGCTTCCTTGGAAAGGGAATGAGAAGGGCCCATGATGGAGATCACATCGCCATAGAGAATTCGGGCCCGCATTGGATCGTTGCGCTCAAGATGACGCGCTTGGTTGAAGAGTTCCTGCCCCTTTTGCTCACAGCTTCGCCAAAGGGCAAGGGCCTCGCTGTGCCTTGGCTGAAGTTCAAGCGCTGCTCGAACATCGTTGCACGCATCGCTTGGCTCCTTTGCCATCATGCTCCGGGCACGCTGAAGGTAACCGTTGATCAGACGAGGCAAAAGCTCGGCTTCGAAAGCACCTCGTCCATTGCCAATCCGCTTATCAAGGCGATAAGCCTCCATGAGGGAAGAGAAGTTGCCGCGCTGGGCCTCCACATAGCGCTTGGCGAAGGTCTCGATGTTTCGCGCGAGCTGCTCGAGTTGGACCCGCTGACGACCAGACGAAGATGAGGCTTGGTTGCGCGCAAGTTGGACCGCTTCCTCGAAAGCACGTCGGCGGTATGCCGTAAAAATCCTCGGGTCGGGAGAAGAAAGAGCCGAATGAGAAGAAGAGGATGGAGATGAAGTGGAAGCCTCCAAAGGGACCTGGGATGAAGGGGGCTTTTCTTCCGCTTTTCCTGGTTTTAAGGAGTTGGGAGGTGCTGGAGTTGGTTGTGAGGAAGACGCAAACTCGGGTGCTTGAGGCGAAAGTGAGGGGGTAATGGGCGGAAGGGGTTGAGGGGAGAGGGTTTGCCCTTTCATTCCTCGAGCCTCTGCGCTTCGAACCTGCCGGTTGGGAGCAGGGTGAGATACAGGGGAGGCTTGAGGCTTTGCACTCCGATGCAAAACCAGAGCCATGAACCCTGCACCCACTGCCGAGGCCAAAAGAACGAGGGCAGAGACACTGGCCATAAGCCAGCTTGCCCGCACCACAATTGCGCCGGAAGGCGGCGTGCTTTCCGGGGCTTGATGAAGAGCAGATGGAATCGGAGGGGGATGGGGCGAATCAGGGGGAGCAAGCACCTCTTTATCGGATGGAGGTGAACGCTCTTGCGTGAATTCAAAGGGTGAAGCGACTGTTGCTGCGCCTTGCAGTGCTTCGCCCTCACCGCCCAGGCGAACGCGAAAAGTGGTTTTTCCAATTCGGATGCGATCCCCATCTGCAAGAAAAACACGTTCGATGCGGGAATCGTTGACAAAAGTGCCATTGGCACTCCGGAGATCAACGGCAGTGATTCCCTCTTCACCCAGCTGAATCTGCAAGTGATGACGAGAAACCCCAAGATCTGTAAGGACAATGTCATTGTCCAAGGCGCGGCCAATCGTGATCACGCTTCCCAGGTGGCGCTGGAAAAAAAACTCTTGGCCCTTTTCATTCCCAGACTCAATGATGAGGGTGATCGATGGAATGGAGTCTTGGGTAAACTGTGGAGGAGAGGCGGGGCATTGGGTTGATTCAATCGCTGTGCCTTCCCCAAGAAGCTCCCCTTGCTCGAATTCAGCAAAGGATTCAGTAGGAGTTTCTAGAGAAGGAGGCTGAATCCCGAGAGCGGCTGAATTTTCTGCTGAAAACTCCTCTTTGGTGCTTTGTGGGGAAGGCTCAGGCCCTGACGCTTGATTTGGGGGAGGCGCTTTTTGAGAGTCAGCTGCGATTTTGCCCGCTTCTGACGACTCGATGTGAGGCGATCCTTCTTGTGGAGGAGGATCGGCTGCAAGGAGCGCACTGGCTCCAGGAAGCACCAAGGTGGCGCGGCGCCCTCGTGGCGAGGGATACTGGTTGGCTGGAGGTGAAGAAAGTCCATCTGACTGGGGCGAGGGCCCGCCAGAGCCATTCGCATCGGCATCGAGGGCGCGATGAGCCATCTCTCGCCTATTTTACGCCAACCTCAAAAGAGAGTCACACCCGTCAGCGCTCTGCGGCGTCCCACCATGCGATGGTTTCGCGCAGCACCGAGGCCAAATCATCGCCAAACTCGATGCTCCAGAAGCCATCGCCTGGTTGGTTGTTCCGGAGCCGCGCCCTCCCACCTTCTGGAAAACGATGGGGGTCTTGAATGAGTTCACCAGGGTGAACGCCAGACATCGCATGGTCATGACAAGCGATGCAATTCGATCGAAAGAGGCCAGGGGCAGCATCAATGTAGGGGTTCGAACACCAAGAATAGGGGCCATGAACTGCTTCAAGCGCTTGGGCCAGAGAGGGTGCATCCCCTCCAAAACCACCTTCTGGGTCCGGGTCTCCTTCTTCATAATCCACCACAACGCACATTTTGTATTGATTCCAGGGAGACCCAAGCCTCTTTATCGGTTCGGGGCGATCTTCGCCAAAATCCGTGTCCGGCTCAGGAGACCACCAAAGGGTGATGTTGAGCCAGTGCTCAAGCTCGCGGGTGCGGATGTGCATTGCTGCAAGGCGATAAGAATTCCCTGAAGGAGCGACAACGGTATAGATGCGATCGGGGCCGGGATTTTCCTCGCCATCGCCTTCGCCCCAGCGAGATTCGCTTAAGCGCAATCGCCTGAGCAACGCAGGCGCAGAAGTGTCATAGACAGGAAGGGCCCAGCCCGCATCCGCTCGCACCCAGTGGGCTGCAATTGTAACAGCATCGATCGGGAAAGGGCCGCCCCGCAGGCAAAGAGGAGCTCCTTTGCCCTCTTCGGTGCTTTCAACGAAGAGCTTGCCCAAAAAGCCATCTTGTCCAGCCAAAACCTGCACCTCGAAATGAGTACCTCCTCCGGTCTCACAATCAAATGGCACTTCGGGAAGGGTCGCTTTGCAAAGGATTTCTTCTCTGCTTTCGCCGATGAGGAAGCGCTTGAGCAAGGCTGTGGCTTTCCCCCCGCGAAGCCCAATCCGGAATCGGAGGCGGGCCTGCCTTGAAGCCCAAAAGGGGCCAACCCGAATGCTTTCGCACCCGCTCAGCTGCAGGTTTCGTTCCCATTTGCTCGTGCGGACCGGGGCTGGAAGGTGTGGAGGCGGCCTCTCACCATTGAGGCATTTCCAAATATCAGGATAGCTCCGCAAAAGGTGGCGGATGGCCGCAGGGCTCATTAGGCTCCTTCGAATGCCCGAAATACCATGGACTT
>JANWYL010000277.1 GCA_025056955.1 Sandaracinaceae bacterium
AAAGGCCTGGCTCAAAGGAAAACCCAAGCAGTTGAGAACCCCGCACCACGTGCTTACCCAAGGTGTAGAGCGCGACATCTATCGGGATATGCGAAGGAATCAAACCGAGAACATCACGAATAAAAGCGGTTGCCATCCCAACACCCAAAGCTGCGATGAGCGCAATGGCTTTTTGCACCGACTCACGCCCAGAAGCATAGAGGGATTTAAGGGTTTCGGCAGCCGCAATCCCCGAGGGAAAGGGCAATTGCTCCCGGTTGATCATCTGGCGTTTCATGGGAATAGCGAGGAAAACACCCAACATCGCAACCAAACCCACCCACAACGCAACCGGAAGCCAGTGCATCCGATGCTCATCACCCATGAGTAGGAGCATGGCACCCACGGCAGTTGCGAGGGTACCACCGGTTGAATAACCTGCCGAAGAGGCGGTTGATTGCATGCAGTTGTTTTCGAGGATGGTCATGCGGCTTTTGGCAATACCTACCGCAACAAAGGCATTCCATATGGTGAATGAGAGCACACTTGCAGTGATGGCCACTCCAAAGGCCCAACCAAGCTTAAGCGTGGTGTAGAGATTCGAAACGGCCATGAGAGAGCCGAGAATTCCACCCATCATGACCGCCCGAAAAGTGAGCTGGGGCACCCCATCACCTGCATAGTAGTGCTTGAGCCAAAGCGCGTCCCGTTCCTCTTCTGGCACGCTCAAAAGATCCGGCCTCTCTTCTTTCGCCGCACGCTCGTGCTCATCCTTGCTTTGGAAGTTCATGTCAAGAGGTAAACCCTAACCAAGGCAAGAAAAAAAGGCAAAACTCAGACTTACTCACCGATATCTCTCGAAAAATCACCGCTCCCAGCCACCATCATCGAAGCGATTCGGAAAGTCGGCGCGGCAATGGAGCTTTGAAGGTCGAGATCGTTCGCAATCGCGTCAATTGACTGCAGCATCTGGTCAAGATTGCCAGAAATCGTCACCTCCGAAACCGGAAACGCCTTTCTTCCCTTTTCGATCCAAAACCCACTTGCCCCACGGGAAAAATCGCCAGTCACAGGGTTGAAACCAAAGCCCATCATTTCCGTGACCAAAAAGCCTCTTTCAGTCTGAGCGATGAGCTCTTCAGGTGTCATGGAACCTGGAAGCAGGATAAAGTTACTGGTGCTGGCCGACACTCCTCCAGAAGACGAACGCGAAGCACTCCCTGTCGATCGCATGCCAAGCTTGCGGGCACTGTAGCTGTCCAAGAGATAAGTCCGCAGGCGCCCCTCTTCGACGATGAAGTTACGGCGCGAAAGGAGGCCCTCCCCATCAAATGCACGGCTTCCCAGGCCACGAAGAATGAGAGGGTCATCAATGATTGTGACCAGTGGGCTTGCCACCACAGTGTTGAGCCGATCGACGAGATAGCTGGACTTGCGCCAAATCGCACCACCAAGCACACACCCAGCAAAGGCACCGATGAGGCTTCCTCCCGCCTCGCGCTCAAAAATGACAGGGCATTCGGTGGTGTTCACCTTCCGTGCCCCAAGCTTGGCGAGGGTGCGCTGAGCGGCCTCTTTCCCCACTTCTTCGGTTGAGCGCAGCCCCAACCGGTGTCGGCTGCTCGTCCAAGCGCTCGCCGATTGCTTTTTTCCGCCCTGATCGTCAGCAACAGGTGCCACCCAAAGCGAAGCATGCGTTCCGCAGTTCCACCCCCTAAACCCTTCGCTTGTTACAAGCACAGTGATCCCCGAAGCGCGGCTGAATTCGGCGCCTTCGCTGTTGTTGATCCGCGGATCCACGCCTAGAGCAACTTTTTCGACCGCTTTGGCACTTCCGATGGCTTCACGGGCATCGATTGAGTCGATCGAGGGATCGAAAAGATCAAGCTCCGGATGGTACTCTTCCGAGGAGAAAAGCGCTTGATCTGGAGGGCCAGCAAAGGGGTCGACCTCAGCCAGGCGCGCAAGCTCAACCACATCTTCGGCCAAGCGAGAAATCCCGGCTTCTGTCAAATCGCTTGAAACCGAAACCGCAACCCGAAAGCCACCACCCCCATCGCGGATCATCGCCCTCACACCGATCGAACGCGAGGAGGCCTCTTCAACGAGCTCAGGCTCTCCAAGCCGCACCTTCGCGGAGAGGTGCCGTCCTTCTGAAAGGACGGCTTCTGCGACGTCAGCGCCAAGCTTGCGCACCAAGCGCACCAATGCATCGGCCAATTCAAAAAGCTCGCTCACTTCTTTTGGCCTTTGGGTCGGGCGAAAGCTCGGCGTGTAGGCTTTTCCTGTCATCGGCCTGTTCCTCCAACAGTCATTGCACGAATCTTGACAGTTGGGCACCCGACACCAACTGGCACCGACTGCCCCTCTTTTCCACAAGTCCACACCCCATCTGAGAGGGCAAAGTCATTGCCGAGCATCGTGACTTTGCACATGATGTCAGGCCCATTGCCAATCAAGTTGACATCGCGAAGGGGAGCAGTGAGCTTTCCATCTTCGATGAGATAGCTCTCGGTGAGCGAAAAGACAAAGTCTCCGTTTGAAATATCGACTTGCCCTCCCCCAAATTTTCGGGCGTAGATGCCGCGCTTGACGCTTCGAATGATGTCCTCCGGTGAATCCTCGCCTGGAAGGAGCAAGGTGTTGGTCATGCGTGGCATGGGGTGAGAGCGGAAGGACTCGCGCCTGCCATTGCCTGTTGGAGGCAGTTTAAAAAATTCGCTGCTGTGCCGGTCATGCATGTACCCTCGAAGCACGCCTCGCTCGATCAAGACCACCCGCCCTGGAACCATGCCTTCATCGTCGACATCGATCGAGCCACGCGCTTGGGGAATCGTCGCGTCGTCCACAACGGTGCAAAGGGGGCTTGCCACTTGTTCGCCGATCCGACCTGAATAGTTTGAGGTCTTTTTGCGATTGAAGTCGGCCTCAAGGCCGTGGCCTACTGCTTCGTGAAGCAGAATTCCGGAATCTCCAGGGCCAAGCACCACTTCCATCTCCCCTGCAGGGGCCTCGCGGGCATCGAGCATGACCAGGGCCTGGCGCACTGCCTCTTCGGCGTGCCATTCCGGTGTTTTCTCGTTGAAATACTCAAGCCCCATCCGCCCACCGCCACCTGAGCTCCCAGAGCGGCGCACGTTGTTTTTTTCTGCAATCACGCGCACCCCAAAGCGAAAAAGGGGCTGCTCATCCCATAGCCAGCGCCCATCGCTCGTCGCAATTCGAATCGCTCGATAGGATTCGCTGAAACTCGCCTCGACACGCACGATGCGGGGATCGAGCAAACGGGCTTTCTCGGCAGCCCTTCGGAGCAAATCCCTTTTGCGCTCTCCATCGAT
>JANWYL010000278.1 GCA_025056955.1 Sandaracinaceae bacterium
TGCCGTGGATCAAAAGGATCCAACACACCCATCCGCTCGGCAGTGCTGGGCATGAGTTGCATGAGCCCCATTGCGCCTGCAGGAGAAACAGCCTCTGGGTGATAACCGCTCTCAACCTCAATCACTGCATGAAGCAGCGCAGGCGGGAGGTGGTAAAAATTTGCCGCTTCGCGGATGATTGGTTCATATTGGGCCCTTCTTCGGTTGCGTTCAATGGGTGAAACAGAGGGCCCGCCACGCCCCTCCCTGGTTCTCATCACCACAACCACGTCTCTTCTTCCCCTGGGCCGGATGTTGGTAAAATGAATGACACCTTCTTCATCCACATAGGAGTAAATATCGGCCCGTGCAGCGAGGGGAGCAAGATTGCTCCCACTCACTCCAAGAAACAACCCCACAAGAAAAGGAGAACCACGAAAAGCCATGGGCTCCCTTATTTTTTAACACCAGAGGCTTCTCATTTGAGAAGCTATCCCATCTTTTCCATCACGGTCAAAATTATTGGCCTCTTGTGCTGGAACAATCCTTTTCACTCTCTTTGAGTCTCTGGTTCTGTTGGCCGCTCTGACCCTTTCGAGGAGGGCTGCTCATCCAAGGCCTCCTGGTTTGGAGCAGAAAGCTCCTCTCCCTTTTCGGAATTGGGCTCCTCAGTGCCTTGGGTTTCTTTGGCTTTTTCGCTCAGTGGGCGCTCTGCCTGCTCGATCGCTTGCCGCAGCTCCTTGCGATTGCGTTCTTCCATTTCTTTTTGCTTGGCCTTTTCCTCAAGGGCCGAGTCACTTGTCGAAGACAAGTACGCCAACAAGGCAGAGAGCAACATGAAAAGGGTCGCGCTGATTGCGGTGGCACGGGTCAGTAGATTCCCCTTCCCTGAGCTCTGGATAAAAGGAGAAACCCCGCTTCCAAAGGCACTCCCCACTCCGGCCCGCCCTTGTTGGAGCAAGACCACGAAGATCAGGAAAGCACAGACCAAAACGTAAATGAAAGTCACAAAACCCTGCAGCATCGCTTGATGTGTGGCTCGAGGGGAAGCGCCCATCAAGGGCGCACAGCATGAATGATTGCAAGAAAAGAACGGGCGTCCAGGGAAGCACCCCCCACAAGCGCCCCATCGATGTCAGGCTCACGCAAAAGACCGGGGGCGTTTTCTGGCTTCACACTCCCTCCATAGAGGATGCGCATCGCATTGGCGATGCTTTGGCCAGCATGCCGAGCCACAATTTCGCGGATGGCCGCATGCATCGCTTGGGCATCTTGAGGCTCAGCCACCTTGCCAGTGCCGATCGCCCACACTGGCTCATAGGCGATCACCAAACGCTCAACCCCATCCAGCCCCTCGACGATCGCCTCAACCTGGCGTCGCACCACCACAAAAGCCTCTCCCCTTTCCCGCTCCGTCAAACTTTCTCCAACACAGGCAATCGGGGCAAGCCCCCCCCGCAGCGCTGCCTCCACCTTGAGCCGCACAATTCGATCATTTTCGCCAAAGTGCTGTCGCCGCTCTGAATGTCCAACGATCACGTAGCGGCACCCCAATTCAACAAGAAAAGGGGCACCCACGGCACCGGTATAAGGGCCTTTGTCTACCCAGTGGAGGTCTTGGGCACAAAGCGCAATTGGGCTCCCTTCAAGCACGGAGGCCACTGCCTGGAGAACAGTGAAAACAGGAGCCACTCCCACTTCACATGGAAGATCTGGCTCAATTCCTTGGACCAATGCCCGCGCCAAGCTTTGAGCATCCTTGAGACCCAGATGAAGTTTCCAGTTCCCTACGACCAATGGCGTGCGCATTCCACAGCAACTCCTTTAGGAGCGCAACGCTTCAATCCCAGGCAGCTTGCGCCCTTCGATGAATTCAAGGGCTGCTCCTCCTCCGGTCGACACATGGGAAAAGCGGTGAGCGAGCCCTACCGCGTGCACAGCAGCTGCGCTGTCTCCCCCTCCCACCACAGTGAAGGCTCCCTGAAGCTGAGCGATGCACTTGGCCACTGCTTCCGTCCCCTTAGCAAAAGGAGGCTTCTCAAAAAGCCCCATCGGCCCATTCCAAAACACTGTGCGTGCATTTTCAATCGCCTTGCCTATCGATTCGAGCGTGCGAGGGCCAACATCAAGAGCCATCTCTTCCGGCCCAACCAATTCAGGACTGGTGATGCGCCCTCCCTCGGCCTCAGGACTTGTTGCCACAACGAGGTCCTCAGGCAATACCACGCGCACGCCACGCTCTTCAGCTCGGGCAAGGAGTGTACGGGCCAAGGCCAAGCGATCGCTCTCAACAAGGCTCTTTCCCATCGCAAGCCCCTTTGCGGCAAGAAAAGTGTTGGCCATGGCCCCACCAATCACAAGCACATCAACCTTGTTGAGAAGGGCCTCGATGACACCGATTTTGTCAGAGACCTTGGCCCCACCAAGCACAGCCACGAAAGGATGCTCGGCCTCATCGCGAATGCGGCTCAAAGCCGAGATCTCCTTCTCAAGCAAAAGCCCAGAACCCCGCTCACGAAACAAGCGCGGAAGCGCCGCCACAGAGGCATGCGCGCGATGGGCAGCCCCAAACGCATCGTTCACATACACATCGGCGAGCTTCGCCAACTCCCTCGCAAACCCCTCGTCGTTGGCCTCTTCGCCAGGATGAAAGCGCAGGTTCTCGAGGCAAGCAATTTGCCCCTCCCTCAGTTCGCCGATGATTTTCTTCGGCCCATCGCCAATGCAATCGTCGGCAAGCAGCACTTCAACGTCCATAAGCTCTGCCAATCGCTGGGCAGCAGGCTCCATTGAATGCTTCTGGTCTCTCCCTTTCGGCCGACCGAGATGAGAAGCAATCACCACCCGGGCTTCGCGTGCAAGCAAGTGGCGAAGGGTTGGAATCGTCTCTCGAATCCGCGTATCATCCACCACCTTCCCCCCCTCGATGGGAACATTGAAATCAACGCGGACAAAAACACGGCGCGCCAATACGTCAAGCTCACGGACACTGCGGATCGTCTCTCCTTGCATGCGGTGGCTCCTGCTGGTTCTCGTGATTTGCCTAATTTGCTAAACACCCACCCTAACCATGTGGGCTGCAAGCTCGATGAGTCTCAGGGAATAAGCCCACTCGTTGTCATACCACGCGTGAACTTCAACGAGGTCCCCTTCAATCACTGTGGTTTGGGCCGCATCAACAACAGCGCTGCGCGTATCACCAATGAAGTCCACCGAAACGAGCGGCTCCCTCTCAATTCCAAGAATTCCTTGAAGCGCGCCCTTTGCGGCTTCCTCAAAAGCCGCATTGACCTCGTCCTTG
>JANWYL010000279.1 GCA_025056955.1 Sandaracinaceae bacterium
GGGGGGGTGGTTTTGGTGCGGCGATTTTTTTCGTTTGTGTTTGGTGCTTTGGGGGTGGGGGGGGGGGGGGCCGGGGGGGGGGGGGGGGGTGGGGGGCGGGCGGCTTTGGATGATCCGAGGAAGCGCAAGGTTGAGGATTTGATCGATCGCCTTGGCAAGCTCCTGAGCAGATGCACGCCCACTCCGCTCGATGCGCACCGTGGCGCTACCGAGCTCATTCCCATTTGCGTCATAGGCGAAGAGGGAGAGGGTGCGCTTTGATCCGCGGCCACTCAGGTTTCCAGAGATGAAAAGCTCGGCTTGGGGGAGGCGTTCGTCAAGAGGGGCCACCTCAAGCCGTGAATCGGCTTTCAAGGCTTCATGGACTTGGGCCCGCAAGTGATTCACCTGGTTGCCCTCAAAAGGCATGACCACCGCCTTGACCGGTTGGGCGTGAATCGAGCCAGAAGTGACTCCGCTTGCAAAAACCACAAGCGCGAGAATGAGAAGCGTTGAAAAAGGCGATTGCGAGACGAAAACCCTGATTGCTTCCATTGCTTGAGCAACAATATGCCAAAATGCATGGAAGAGGACCAAGGTCATCAGATTTGGGCTGATTCTTGACCCTTCAAGTGTTCATGCTAGAGATGGGCCCCGTGAGGCTGGCTCCTCATTGTCCCATGGGTGCTTATGGAAGAGGGAGCAATTGTTTTTCTTTCTGGTGCTCTGATCGATGTTGATAGCACCTTAATTTTCCAGCTCGTTTTGTTTTTTGTTTTATTTTTCATTTTAAGAGCTTTTCTATTTCGGCCTTTTCTTGAGCTAATCGATGCCCGAGAAAAAGCCATTCATGGTGTTTTGGGCGAGGCCAAAGCACTTGCAAATCAAGCAGAGGCCAAGGCTTTTCAATTTGATCAAGAAATGAAAAAGCTAAGGGCCGAACTTCTTTTAGAGCGCGAAAAGCTGCGTCAGGAAACTGCTGCGTTGGAGAGGGATCTCATCGCTCAAAGCAAGGCCGAAATCGAGCAGATGCTTCAACGGGCAGATGCTGAATTGGAACAGAGAAAAGCAGAAGTGAGGTTCGAATTGAAAAAGAAAATGCCGCAGATGGTCGAAGCCATTGTCAAGCGAGTTATCGGAGAAGAAAGATGAATCTCAAAAGAAAAGCAAATTTCAATTGGATTGGGTTTGCGTTTTTTCTGCTTTGTCAACTTCAACCGATGGTGGCATGGGCCAGTTATGAAAAAAACGCGGAAGGCAATGAGCTCGGCGAGCACGAAGTAAAATGGGATCATTTTCAATTCCTCGGGCAATTGACAAGCTTTGCGTTGTGGGCCACCCTGCTTTACATCATTGGAAAAAAAACCTTACCTGGCTTTTTGTCCGCTCGACGTGCCGCGATTGAAGCGGGAATCCAAGAAGCCAAACGCGCAAAAGAAGAAGCAGAAGCCAAGCTCGCTGAGTATGAGGCAAGAATCGCTGAGATGGATAAGGAACTTGCGCGTTTGCGCGAAGAGATGAGGAGGGCAGCGGAGGCCGAAAGAACCCGCATTCTCAAAAATGCGGAAGAAAAAATCGAAGCGATGAAAGCGGAAGCCCGCTTCATCATCGAGCAGCGCCTTAAGGAAGCGCGCCTTCTCCTCATCCGCGAAGCAGCCGAGGAAGCCTTGCGCTCGGCTGAGGCACAGCTCAAAGAGCAGCTCGAAGCCAAAGACCAAGAAAGGCTTGCCCGTTTGTTCATCGGTCGCTTGGCTGGAAAAATCCGCCCACAACAAGGGCAGAACGAGAGGGAGGTGTTTTCGTGAGCACGCTTTCGATGGTGGCCCGACGCTACGCAAAGGCTCTCTTTTCCTTGGCCTCAGAGGTTGGGGAGGTCGCAAGAATAGAAAAAGAGCTTGATGAATTTGTTGAAACCTTAAAGGTCCATCACGAACTTCGCTCAGTTCTTGAAAATCCTGCAATTTCGACGGCTGCCAAAAAAAGAATTGTTTCCTCTGTGCTTGCCCAAATGGGTTGCCATCGTCATTTGATTTCCACAGTTAAGCTTTTACTCGATCGCAGGCGTTTTGGCATCTTGACTCAACTTCAAAGCCAGTACAAAGCACTTGCGCGTCAGGAAGAAGGCCACCTTCAAGCGGAAGTCGTTACGGCAGTTGAACTTCCAGAAGCCTATTATGCGCAAATTCAAGAGGTTTTGTCTCTGGCATCTAATCGTAAAGTGAGTTTGATCAAAAGAATCGATCCTTCGCTTATTGGAGGTGTGGTTGTTCGGGTTGGCGATGCTGTTTTTGATGGCTCGATTAGGAGTCGATTAAATGGGATCAAGCAGGAGATTTTCGCCAAAACTTCAACTGCAAGCGTTTGAGTTGATAATAAAGTTTTCGGCGGAGGCGATCTGAAATGCAACTTCGGGCAGAGGAAATCAGCGATATTATTAGAAAAGAAATCGAAAATTATGAAAAAGAAGTTGATGTCATGGAAACGGGCACTGTCGTCACGACAGGCGACGGAATTGCTCGGGCTTATGGCTTAGAAAGTGCAATGGCTGGCGAACTCGTTCAGTTTGCTTCAGGTGTGCAGGGGGTTGTTCTCAATCTAGAAGAGGACAATGTTGGGATTGCGATTTTGGGCGACCCAACTGCTGTGCGAGAGGGCGATCTTGTGCGTCGGACGGGGCGAATTTTTGAGGTTCCTGTTGGGCCTGCCCTCGTTGGGCGAGTTGTCAATGCTTTGGGAGAGCCAATCGATGGAAAGGGCCCCATTCAAACCCCCTACCGCCGCCGCGTGGAGCTCAAGGCCCCTGGGATCATCCAAAGGCAGCCTGTGAAAGAACCCCTTCAAACCGGCATCAAGGCCATCGACGGGATGATTCCGATTGGGCGGGGTCAGCGCGAGCTCATCATCGGGGATCGTCAAACGGGCAAGACTGCTGTGGCGATCGACACGATCATCAACCAAAAGGGGCAAGATGTGTTTTGCATCTATGTCGCAGTTGGCCAAAAGCAATCGACTGTCGCAAGCGTTGTGGCCAAGCTCCAGGAGTACGGCGCGATGGCCTACACCACGGTGGTGGTTGCTGGTGCTTCAGAAAGCGCTCCCCTGCAGTTCATTGCCCCTTATTCTGGCGTGACAATGGGGGAATTTTTTAGGGACCGAGGCCAGCACGCCCTCGTGATCTACGACGACTTATCGAAGCACGCGGTGGCCTACCGCCAGCTTTCTCTCCTTTTGCGGAGGCCCCCCGGACGAGAGGCCTACCCAGGGGATGTGTTCTACATC
>JANWYL010000027.1 GCA_025056955.1 Sandaracinaceae bacterium
CTTTCGGCAAGGAGCGCCTAAGTTCGAGGGAGGTGCTCAGGGAGCGCTCCTTCCTCCCAAAGCGCTTTGGTTTTGCGGCGCTGGGCCTTGCCGCTTGAAGTTTTGGGAAGGCTTCCAACAGGGCATATCGCCACGTAGAAGGGATTGAGCCCAAAATGCTCCTGCACCGCCTCTCGAATGGCAATGCGCAGGCGCTCCGCATCCTGGGAGTTGGCCTCGGCAGCGATGACAAGCTGCTCAACCCCATCCCGCATCGTTGAAAAAGCGACCACATTCCCACGACGCACCCCATCGATATCGCTGATCACCCACTCGATGTCTTGAGGGTAGTGGTTTGCACCGTTGATGATGATGAGATCCTTGATTCGACCGCACACATAGAGGTTGCCATTGACAATATAGCCGAGATCCCCTGTATACAACCAGCCTTCCCTAAATGTTTCGCGAGTGGCTTCTGGGTTTTCAAAATAACCGTCGTTCACCGAAGGGCCACGAACGATGATTTCTCCAACCTTGCGTTCTGGCAGGGGCTCACCCTTTTCATTCACAATCCGCACTTCGTGGTTTGGAAAAGGCACACCACACGACACGAACTCGATGGCATGGGGATCATCCGAAGGGATGGCCTCACCCCTCTTCATCGCTTGGGGATCCACCCGGTCGACAAGCATGGGTGTTCCGCGCTGGTGGAAGGTGATGGCAAGGCAGCTTTCAGCCATTCCGTAGCTTGGCAGAAGCGCATTTGGGTTAAACCCACAACGTTCGAACTTTTCTGCAAATGCCCTCAAGGTCTTGGCGCGGATTGGTTCTGCCCCGCATCCTGCAACCCGGAGGCTTGAAAGATCCAAGTTTGCGAGATCCCTTTCGGTGACGCGATTTGTCACAAGATCATAAGCAAAATTTGGGGCATAGGTGATGGTTGCGCGAAAGCGGGTGATGAGCTCCACCCAGAGGCGCGGCGCGCGCACGAAGGTTGAAGTTTGAAAGAGAACAACGGGCAGATCCGTCACAATTGTGCCAAGGACAAAGCCGATCAAGCCCATGTCGTGGTAGAGGGGAAGCCAAGAAAGCCCAAGGTCTTCGGCCCTTCGGGCGATTCCAAATGGCCCAAGGAAGGCAGTGGTGTTGGCGATGAGGTTGCGGTGCCGGATCATCACCCCCTTGGGTTGACTGGTCGAGCCGGAGGTGAATTGGAGAAAGCAGAGGTCTTCAGGGTGAATCGAAGGGGGAGTGAAGGGAGGGGCTTTTTCGCCAAAATCCCGCTCTGTGACGATGAGGCGCACACCCTTCATCGTTGGCCGTTCGAGAAGCGGCGCGATGAGCTCGTGGTTACGGGCCTGGCAGGCAAGGGCCGAAGCGCGTGCGGCCCTCAGGATGTGCTCAAGCCCATCGAGGTAGTGGCCACTCGCCTTGAAGCTGGCTCCAGGGAAGATGGGCACTGGCACCACCCCAGCCATCACTCCTCCCAAAAAGGTGAGCACGAAATCGCGGTTTTCTGGGCACACAAGCCCAAGCCTCTCGCCCTTTTCAATCCCCATTGCCCTGAGCCAAGACGCTCGCCTCAAGGCCTCGTCGCGCAGCCTCTCCCACGAATAAAAATGCTCTTCGCGCTCGGTGGTGATGAAGAGAAAGCCCCGCGAGGGGTCGCTTGGCAGCTGCTCGATGGCTTCGACCAAGGTAGAAGGAGTGCGCATCCTCGGGCGGGCTTCCTACGTTTGTTTGGGCCTTTTGTCAAGCCGTCGAGAAATCTAAGGGGAGCAAAGTCCCATGAGGGTGAGGGCGATTGTGCAAAGTCTGCAACTTGCGAGCCCAGGGGGGCAAACACTCCGATGGAACACCAAGCGTTGAGGTGTCTCCAGGGTAAGTTGGTAAATGTTCCCATCTGGCTCTGTGCACCCATGGCTGAGCACCCATGTCGCACCGCTCAACCACCCCCTGTCAACGCATTCACTCCGAATGAGGTGAATCTCGGTTGGAGAAGGTACTTGGATGTCGAAGATTGGTGTTGTGCATCCACCAGCGGTTCCACTGATTGAAGCGCCCTCCAACATCAGGGTTTTTGAACACTCTCCCACAGACAGTGAAAAATGAACTCGAATTTGGTTCGAGCCAACGAGCTCAATACCTTGAAGGCGTGTTGATGCCAGGGGCGGCGAAGAGGGGCATGAGTCACTGACCATCACCCATCTCGGCGTGGTGCAGGTGACGCACCGGCCACCCATGCATGTACTGCTCAAGCAATCGCTTGGGGCGCGGCACATTCTCCCATTTGGGCAAGGGGGGCAAATGCCACCGCAATCGATATCGCTTTCACCAGGGCCCATCCGGCCATCTCCACATGGGTTTGCAGCGTCCGGCATCCAGGCATCTGGCCTCGCCATAAAAGCATCTTGGGGAGTGAATGCATCCCTTGAGAACGCATCCACTGAGGGGGGAGCATCTTGGGTGTGGGCGTCGGTTTCTGGGCTCCATGCGTCGTTGTTTGCGCCATCACCTTGCCATCCATCTGCAACGACCAATGGTGCAGCATCTTGTGCATCTGGGAACTCGATGAATCCATCACTCCCAGCATCTCTTTGCCTAACGCAATTTCCCCCAACGCAAATTTGGCCCTCTGCGCAATCCGAATGGCTACGGCACGCTTTTGAACCTTGGCCGCTGGCGCAGGCAACACCCACGGCCATGCCCGCCCAAAGCATCAGTTGCAACCCTACTCGCATCTCCATACCCCATGAAGGGTGAGAGAAAGTGAGCAGTATTCAACCCTTTCCCAACTGTACCAACCATCGATCCGAAGGCTGCTTCCCTCGGAAGTTGCAAAATAGTAAATTGCGCCGATTGGGCAGTTGGAATTCGGGATCCAAAAGGCTCCATCAATCGTGACTCGTTCTTCACAAGAACTGCAAACCGGAGGATCACTGGAACAGGACTCCTTTCTCGCAACGAGTTCGTGCGAGCTCACCTCCAAGATTGTGATTGGCGCTAGAAGACCGCAGATCCCACCATGACTAAGGCTTGCGCCTCCCTGAAGCTCAAAGGCAAAAAAGCACGGGGTACAGTCGTCTCCCCAACACCCATGGAAACGGAGTTCCAGGCGAGTTGGGGAAGCCAAAGCGATGGAGTAAAGGAAGAGGCTGCCTGTGCAGTTTTGTTCGACCAAACGCCAGCTTGGGCTCGTCACGGCACACGATCGACAGATGCCACCCGAACAGTTGCTGCTTGAGCAATCGCTGTTACTCGAACATCGCCGCCCATCGGCGCAGGGTGGGCAGGAGCCGCCGCAGTCGATATCGGTTTCGCTGCCATTTCTCATGCCGTCGCTGCAAGTTGGCGATGGCGCAATGACCATGCAGTGGCCGCCTCCGCAGAAGCCACTTGCACAATCCGTGTGCCTTGTGCACATGTAGCCGTTGGGGCAAGGTGGGCAAATCCCGCCACAATCGATATCGCTTTCACCTGGATCTCGGCGGCCATTGGAGCAACTCGGCGACCAGGCATCTCGAGCCATAAAGGCGTCAAAAGAAGGTCGCGCATCGCGCGATGGCGAAACAACATCTGAAAAAGCATCTAGGGGCCTTCCACCAACGTCTTGAAGAAGAACATCTGCGAATCCTCCTCCATCAGGGCGCCTGGCATCTGGCCAATTCGGGGCAGCGTCTGGTATCAACTGATCGGCATCTCTTGCTTCATCGACATCAGAGAACACGCACCTTCCTCGGACACAGCCTTGCCCCTCAGGGCAATCCCTTGAGCTTCGACACATTGCCTCAATCCGCCCAGTCGCACACCCGCCAAAAATAACCACTAAGACCAACCATTTCCATCGCATGGAAAAACCCAAGATGTGCTACCAATCGTATCCCACATGCCTGGTCAACACAACGACCCCCTCTGGGATTTTCCCCTAGGCTCCATCAGCCCAAGCTGCTTCCCTCTGAGGTGAAATGGGCCTGGACCCAGGCCCGGAAGCGAGGGAGGTTCAGGCGGTCGATCAGGGGCAAAAAGGCGCGTTCAACCCGGTCTTCACGGCGGAGCGAGGCGATTGGACGGACTCCCACATCGTGGCTGGCAAGGACATATGGCATGATTTCGCTTTCGCCACGCTCGAACGCGTCAAAAAGCAAGCTGCTTTTGAGGTAGGCGGCTGCGACGTCGGCAAAAAGGGGCCGAACGCCACGCACGTGACGGCTGAAGGGTTCGGCGATGAGGCGGCGGTCGGGGCGATCCCTGAGGCCAAAGGACTCAAGCTGCAGGCGGAAAAAAGCCGCTGCATTGAGGCCGCCGTAGTCGTTGTCCCGTCGTTCCTTTTCGTAGCCTTCTGCCACCACCACGAGGGCATGTGAGGCGTGATCGAGGGCGTGGGCGATTTCCTCAAGCACTTCTTCTGGAAATCGAAAAAAAGGAAGAATCACGAGGTGGGCCCTTGCCGCAACGCCACAATGGAGCGCATGGCGGCCACTGCGGTTGCCCATCATTTCAAGGATGTAAATCCGCTTGTGCGTGTAGGCGTCTTCGTAGAGGCCTCTGGCCACAGTTGCCCCTGCTTCAACGCCGCTCAAAAAACCAATTGCCCGGTCGCCTGAAACATCGTTGTCGACAGAAACGTTGATAAAACCACACTGAGGGCGAGGGCCGCTTTCTTGGGTGTCAAAAGATTCAAGCCAGGCGCGCAAGCCATCGAGCGTGCCATTTCCCCCAATGCAAATGAGGTGGGTAAATCCATGGGCATGGAATGCCTTTGCGGCCTCGTCCCTCACTTCTCGCCTGAAAAACTCCAAAAAGCGCTCGCTTCGAAAATCAGAGCCTGGATCCAAAACCCGCCTTCCCATTGAGCGGGTTGGAATCCCCTGGGCAAGGAGCCGATAGCGTTCTTCACGATCGACGACCAAGCGTTCAAAGCGCAGAGGGGCTTTGGTATAGGAGGTAAGGGAACGGAAGCCCTCTGCGGCGGCCCATACCTCATAGCCACGCCGGCTTCCTTCTTCTGTCAATGCCACAGCCACAGAGGAATAGCCTGGCGCATTGCCTCCGTCGAAAACGAGAAGAAGGCGGCGCCTGGCGGAATTTGAATCCAAAGCTTGGGGCTGGACAAATGGAACTCCACTCATGGCTCATCTCTCCGGGGGGGCAATCCTGGCGCGGCGAGCTCAAGCCAAGCAATCACAAGCTCAGCCACGCGTTCGACTGCTCCCCGATGGAATCGAGGCTGATCGATGTGTGCTGTGGAGCCAACCAGGTGCGAAATTCCAAGCACACAGGCAAAGGGGCAACTGCTGCTTGCTGCAGCGAGGGCCACTCCATAGGCCTCTGTGTTTTCAAGTTCAACATTGCCTTGCGATGCGATGAGACGGGCAAGGCCATCGTTGCGGGTGAAAGCCGCAGGGGATCCAACGCGCATGGTTTTGAGATGCGGGCGCACGCTCAAAAAACCACCGACGATGGCCGGATGAGCCTTTAGGTTCCGGTGCACCCCAAAGGGCCACTCGGCATGGCCATGGAGGACCCCGACGTCGATGGTCACGACTTCTGTGGCCACGACCACTTCACATGGTTCTGCGCTGACTGGTCCGGGGTAGAGGCCAGCAGTGCCCACGAAAATCACGGCTCTGGGTTGTGTGGCCAAAATCCCACGTGAGGTGGCACTTGCCGCATGAATGCCCCCAAAGCCAATGAGCTTTGAGCGGATGCTCAGGCCTCGGAGGCTTCCTTCGATCCGCTCGCCCAGGTGCCCACAAAAACCGATGAAATCGGGAGCGGATGCAGCGACGAGCAAAACATCTGCATTGCTGCTTTGGGCAGTCATGGCACTCGCCCGTGCAGATGGAACTTTCAGGTGTTAAAGTTAGGCTCGCAACCCCCCGAGGGATCAATGGCCAGTTTTTCCTCCTACCTCATCGCGATCCTCGGCATTACCTTGCTCGTTGTCGTGCACGAAACGGGGCACTACCTCGCTGCTCGCTTCTTCGGCATGCGGGTTTTGCGCTATAGCCTCGGATTTGGGCCTGTGCTCCTCAAGCACCAGCCAAAAGGGAGCCCGACGGTATTTCAGATTTCGGCAATTCCCATCCTCGCCTATGTGCAAATCGATGGGATGAATCCTGCCGAGGACAACGATCCAAACGATCCTGCGCTTTACTGCAATCAAAGCGTTTGGGCCAGGCTTTTGGTCATTTTGGCAGGCCCTTTTGCCAATTACCTTGCGGCTTCGGCAATCGTCTTTGGGCTCTATGCGGTCAAGGGCATCCCTGAGCTGGATCCAAATGGCCCCATGATCATCAACTACGTCCATGAGGGTTCACCTGCGGCCAAGGCAGGCTTGCGCCCTGGCGATGCGGTTGTCATGGCCAATGGCGTTCCGATTCATCGCGTCGAGGAACTTGTAGCTGTGACCAAAGACCGTGCCGGCGTTCCCACCGAATACCGCATCCAGCGTGATGGAAAACTCCTTGACCCCATCATCATCACCCCAATTGAGCAAGGGGGGCGGGGAGTCATCGGGATCACTGGCGGGCCGACCATTCGGTACACCAAAGCCTCCTTGCCTCAGCTCCTATGGCTTTCGATCGAAAGGCCTTTCACATTCACCTTGCTTCAAGTTCAAGGGATTGCCGAAATGATCAAAAGGCGCAGCCTTGAAGGCCTAAGTGGCCCGACTCAAATGGTGCGCATGGTGGCCGAACAGGCCAAGCACGGGTGGGAGGACTACGTTCAGATCCTTTTTGCCATTTCAGTTGCGCTTGGCTTTTTCAATTTGCTTCCCATTCCTGCGCTCGATGGCGGCCGGGCCCTCTTTCTCCTTTTTGAAATCGTTTCACGCCGTAAAATCAATGCCAAATTTGAAACCACGGCCACACTTGTGGGCCTCGTTGTGCTTGTGGCCCTCATCATCTTTGTAAGCATTAGAGGGTAAGCTGTCCCTTCATGGACGTACCCGGAGTCGAACCGGGGACCTCTAGAGTGCGATTCTAGCGCTCTCCCAGCTGAGCTATACGCCCAAGGTGCGAGTTACCATAGCACGGGCCTTTTGGTATGCAAGCCCAATTCCCAAAGACCAAAGGGACGCATGCTCTGGCAAGGCTTCGCTGCTCAAGTGCACCAAAAAAAGGCAGGGATCATTAGGATCTCTATCGCAAAGGGCGCGCTCAAAGTGGAGGGCCAAACGATGGGCATGAGGCTCTTCTGCGTCGCCGCAAGGCGCAATTTCTTGTGCATGGATTCTTGCAAATGCGCGCAGAGTAGGCCAAGGCCCATGATAAGGGGCGTGGACCCAGCGGATGACTGCTTGGCTGCCAAGGAGGTGGATGCGCTTGCGAGCCCGATGCTCGATCACAAATGAGAGGGTGAGCTGCTCTCTGAACCTGCCTCCAGTGGGAATGATGCCAATCGACTCCTTCCAAAGGATGGGCCTTTCGATGGCTTCGATCCTTTCGAGAAGGCTTTTTGCCCAAGGGCGATGAGCGAGTTTCCACGAGGGCCAATTGGACTTGAGGCGCTCAAGAAGGCAGGGCCCCACAAGGCATGGGACCGATTCGGGCAGCTTTTCCGCAAATGGGGCAGCCTCTTCTTCAAACCAAGCGCTGAGTGCTCCCATTGCATCGTTTGTCCAGACAATTCCAACGGCTTGACTGCACAGTGAGGACCAGGTTTCGGGATCGATTTTTGGGGCTCCTTTGGCGCCACAGATGCGATCGAAGGGAGGCCTGCCCCAGAGGGATTCCATCCGTGCGCCCTTTTCGGAGAGCGTCCAGCCCCATGGCACAAGGGGATCGACGAGCAAAATCCCTTGAGCCAAGCGCAGGGCGCTCATCCATCGGAGGAGGGGAAGGGGCTTTTTGTGACTGAGGGGAATGCAGGCAGCCCAAGCTTCAATCCAAGCCGCATCGATGGCAACTCGGCATGGCGGCTCCGAGAGTGCTTTGGCGTTCTCCAAAAGAAAGCGCGCCAATTCCGCTCCTTTGCGCGAGGCTTCTTCTTCGTTTTTCCAGGCATGCACTTCCTCAAGATGCATCTTGCCTTCCAGGCTGAGGTGGCGGGAAGACTTGAGCAACTACCGGAGCAAGGTGTAGAAGGTCCCAGTGTTTCGACGCACAAGGAGGCTTAAGCCCTCGGGAGGCTTCCGCGCATAGCGCTCGAGGAGCTCCCTTGGGTTCTCCACCGGCTCCCGCCCCGCCTCGATGATGACGTCCCCGGCTTCGATCCCTGAGGCAGAGGCTGGCGATCCAGGAATCACCTCGCTCACAAAAACCCCCTTCATCGATGGAGGGAGGCCAACCAAGCTGCGGATGCTTTCGTTGAGCTCATGGACCACAAGGCCGCCGACTTCCACCCCTGGGCCGAGGTTCAAGGGGGCTTGCCTTGCGCCCCAATACCTCCTCAGCGCCCCTCCCCAGGGCCATGGCCCTGGCCCAAGCTGGGGCCGTTCAGCCAAACGCACTTCGATTTCCCGTCGTTCTTTCCCCCGCACATAGACGATTTTGACTTGCGTTCCTGCTCCCCGGCTTGCAATCACGGCCCGAAGTTGAGAGCTCGACTGCAAGCGCTCGCCATCGACCTGTTCGATCACATCACCTGCCTTAAGGCCGGCGCGGGCGGCTGGGCTATCGGGCTCAACACCATTGACGAGCACCCCTTGTTGCCCTTGGGGGAGGTGCAAGGCCATTGCGAGATCGGCATTCAGGTCCTGAATGCTTACACCCAACCACCCGCGGATCACCTTTCCCTTTTCAAGAAGGGATCGGACGATTGGCGCAACCATATTCGATGGAATTGCGAAGCCAATTCCGTGGTTGCCACCCGTGCGGCTCAAAATCGCTGTGTTGATCCCCACAAGTTCACCTTTGGTTGAAACCAATGCGCCTCCCGAGTTTCCTGGATTGATTGCCGCATCTGTTTGGATGAAGTCTTCAAGATCGGTGATTCCGATGTTGGCACGGCCCACTGCTGAGACGATGCCCATGGTCACTGTTTGACCAACACCAAATGGGTTACCGATTGCCAGCACAATATCACCCTGCCGGAGTTGGCTCGAATCCCCAAATGGGATGGCCTTGAGTTGCAGATTCGTACCTTCAAGCCGAAGGAGTGCCATATCTGTGTCTTCATCACTTCCAATGATGCGGGCTGGAATTTCTCGGCCATCGCTCAAGCTCACCCGAATTCGACGTGCCCCGTGAATGACGTGGTGATTGGTGACAACCAACCCATCTTCGCTGATGATCACTCCTGAGCCGAGGCTTTCTGGAAGCGCTGGTCCCCGTCTTCCGAAGGGGGTTGAGTAGGGGAGGTCATAGGGTGAACCGAAGGGGTTTTGCGGAGCATAGGCGCTTCGGATGTTCACAACGCTTGGAAGCACCTGAGCGACGATATCAGCAAGGGAGCCTGGAAGAAGCTGTGCTTGGTTGGAAGGTGGTTGGGGCGAAAGGCCAGGGGGGGAAGCAGGTGGAATTGGGGAATGGGACGATAAGGGAGGATGCACAGCACTGGGCTCTGGCTTTTTTGGATGTTCGAATTGCGGGGCGATGACATGCACGTAGAAAGCCGCAGCACTCACAGAAAGGAGCAGGTTCAAACCGAAAAGAATACCGATTGAAAGAGGCCCAAGGCGCATGGCGTTTTTCGTAGCAAAGCTTGAAGCAGGAGCGAGGAACAGGAGGGTGCTTTGATGCACTTCCTAGAAACTTGGCTTTTGGCTTCTCGCTGGCTTTCAATTGAAGGCTGCCTTAAGTGGCCCTATCTTTGGCCCATGGATTGGCAAGAAAGGCTGCGTCGCCGCCTGGGCGCTTTGGCCGTCGATACCTTTTTTCGCGCTTCTTCCTACCTGGGCGCGCTTCACCCTCGGGCACAGCCTTTGCGTCATGGGGTCGAGCGTTTGAAAAACATTCGTTATGCGCCTGGGCTTGGGCCAGCTCACTGCCTTGATGTCTATCGGCCAGTGAGGCTCCCCAAGGGAGAGCTTCTTCCTTCGCTTTTGTACATTCACGGGGGGGGCTTTCGCATCCTTTCCAAAGACACCCACTGGATGATGGGCCTTGCCTTTGCCAAAGAAGGCCACGTGGTCTTTGTGATCAACTATCGCCTGGCCCCCAAGCACCCCTATCCCGCTGCGGTGGAGGATTGCGCCTTGGCTTATGAGTGGTTGACGCGAAACGCCCAAGAGTGGGGGGGAGACCCCAAGCGCATCATTGTGGCAGGAGAAAGTGCAGGTGCCAACCTCACCATGGCGCTTGCGATTGCTGCTTGCTTTGAGCGTCCTGAGCCTTTCGCCCAAAGGGTTTGGAAAACCCAAATTGTTCCTTCTGCTTTTCTCCCTGCTTGTGGCATTTTCCAAGTTTCCGATCCAGATCGCTTTGCGAGGCGTGTGCCTCTACCGAGCCGCTTTGTTCTCGATCGGATTGAGGAAGTGAGCCACGCCTACCTTGGCCACCTCTCCCACCCCTCAATGGTTGGCTCTGAAGCCCTCACCTTTGCCGATCCCCTCATTTTCTTTGAAAAAAAACCTTCTCCTTCTCGCCCATTGCCTCCCATCATGATCACTTGTGGCACCCGCGATGTGCTCCTCGAGGACAGCCAACGCCTCGATCGAGCGCTAAAGGCTTTGGGAGCTCCGGTCGAAACCGTCTTTTATCCTGGCGAGCCTCATGCTTTCCACGCCTTCATCTTCAGGGATGCAGCCCAAAAGTGGTGGAAGGACACTTTCGACTTTCTCGCACGGGTTTCTCGCAAGGTAGAAGACCTACGGCCTTGAAGTGAGCCTTACAAACAAAGAACCTTAGGGCCTTTTTAGGGGCTTGCCCGAGAAGCTCCTTCCCATGAGCCGAAAAGGGGGGGCCTTCGGACGTATTGAGTGAAAGCCGAAGGGAGGAAAAGTCAAAATGATCATGAACGATGTCTGCTCGGGCGTCAACCAAATGAATCACGTCAAGGAAGGAGAAAACACTTCTCTCACAGCTGATCAATCCGCGAAAGCCATCAAGGCGTGTCGACACCTCGGTGTGGTTTCAGTTTCGGATGATCAGGCTAGATTTTCTGGGTGTTTGTGTGCAAAGGCGAAAGCCATGGGAAGCCAAGAGAAGCCCAGGTGCCTTGGCAAAAAGTGCCCTCGGCTTGCTGCTTGGCTCAACGCAAGGGCTCTTGCGTCGGCTGGTTCGCAAAGCCAAGCTGCTTCTTGACGATCCAAGGGCCTTCGATGTGAGGCGCTGGCGATGGGGGCAGTGAGGGTGGGGATAAGGGCGTGTGGCATTTGGTTTCGTGGTCCCTACGACTTTGCCAAGTTGGAGCGCATTAAAGACCGTGGTGGAATTTACGTGGTAGCGGCGATGACTCGCAAAAGACTAAGGGTTCTGGATGTTGGCCAATCAAAGCAGCTTCGGACGCGTTTATCGAGGCAAGGGCGCTGTGAGATAGATGCTAAGATTGGCCTTGGCTCCACCTTGTGGGAAGCGTTGAGCCTTGGGCCTAGGGATCAGCGTCCAAATGCGATGAGGGCGATGACCCCAAAAACGAATGCGAGCATGCAGCCAATTCCAAGGCAGCTCGAGAGGCTTCCAACAATGGACTGAACTTGCTCAACAGGACGGAGTTTGCTCTCAAGGTTGCTTAAGCGCTCAGGAAGGCTGCCCACTGAGTGAAGCTCAGGCGCAGGTTGCTCACCCTCTCGGAGCACTGCTTGTGGTGGAAGCATCTGAGATTCTGGCCTCAAGCCTTGAGGCGCGCGGACGACGGCTGTGCCTAAGCCAATCACCTCGATGAGCCCTGGGCTGAGCTCTCGGATTGTCAATCGGTTGCCAATCACCCGTTCTGCGCTAACTCTAATCGCTTCTTCTCTGAGTTTGCTGATGCAATTTTCGCGTGCTTCGTAGATGATTTGTGTGAGCTCTGTCAATTCCCCTCGACCGATGGCTTTGATCAGTGAACTGAGGCCTGCGACAACTCCAAGCGAATAGACGCTTGTTGCGGTGACGAGTTGAAGGGGCCGATATCCCATTGCGGCAAGGCTCCAAAGCTCTTCGCCTGTCAGTTCGCTGGTTGCCACTTGGCCGGCGGGAAGCTGAGGATGGTATGAGGCTGTTCCCGTCATGAGGACCTCGAGGATACCCCCTCCAAGTGGGATGGTTTGGACATGGATATCGACAACGGCATTTGCCCCACAGCGCGAGGCTTCTTCGATGAGGCGCTTCAGGGCCAAGTGGCGGACTTCATCGTACATTTGGGAGAACTCAACGACCTCCCCCCGCGCAAAGGTCCGCAAATTCCCAACGAACCCCCTTGCGATGCCGAGGGAGTAGACCACGTTTCCCATCACGAATTTTCTCGGGGCATAGCCACAATCCAGGTGAGAAAAGAGCTCGGTCCCGCTTGCGGCACAGGAAAAAAAGGGCACGTTTGCGGTGATTCTGCTTCGGTCAAGGTAAAGGGAAGTCCCTTGGGCCAAAAACTCAGTAAACCCCGAAAGGGTCCGAAGTTCGCTCACCACTCCCGCCACACCCGTTGCACCTGCTTTTTGCGCTTCGGCTTCCATTCGCTCGATTGCGGCGTGCCTTCCCTCGCTTATTAGAGAAGTGCTCCTTGCAATTTCTCCACCTACAACCTCACGGCCGAAAGAAAAGAGGCTCCCAAGCACGCCCATCGAGCGCACGCTGTTTCCAACAACGATTTCACCGGGGAGAAGCCCCTTGAGTGCCAGGCAGTAGATCTCGTTTCCTGTGAGCCCGCTGATTTGCATCGGGAGTACCTCGGCTTCTTGGTTTAGGGGAAGCTACTGGAAAGGAATGGAGTGAACAAGGCAGCACTTTGATTTGAGTATGGGTGAGCCGAAAAGGGGGGATTTCGGAACAAAGAAGGCAGTATGACCAAATATTCAATCCAGCCAATACCCAGACGCTTGCCCGTGCTTCCCTCACTCGTTCATGCAAGGAGCAGTGGACACGCGGAGAAGATGCCGCTTCGACCTCCAACCTACTTGAGGGTTATCATCAACGCGATTTGCCCCCTCAGTTGCACCTACTGTCACAAAGAAGGTGATCCAGCTGTCCAGGGAAGAGAGCATGGCCTCCCAACAGGGGATTGGGAGCTGATTTTGCGCGCCGCAACGCGTGCTGGCTTCAGGAAAATCAAATTTCTCGGTGGCGAACCCCTGCTTCGGAATGATTTGCCAAAAATCGTTTCAGCGATTCGCGAGGAAAGCGATAAGGTGGATATCTCAGTGATCACCTCTGGCTCAGTACCCATATCGCGGTTGGATGCGCTCTATCAGGCCGGGTTGAGCCGCGTCAACCTCTCAATCCATGGCTTTACCTACGAAGCTTTTCAAAGGAGAACTTCCGGAAAAAAGGCCCAGTGGGCGATGCGCAATCAATTTTGGAGAGGCTGCTTTTTCACAAAAGGCCTCTCAAGCTCAACTACGTTTATCGAGGCAATGAAGACGATGCTGACCTTGCAGAGCTCTTTAAGCATGCAGCGGGCTTTGGCCTCGTGGTCAATGTCCTCGACGATCTCAACCAAAACGATATCAATCACCTTTCGGTTCGAGATGTTGTAAGGCGCTTGTGCGGTGAGGCCATTGAAAGTTGGGTTGATGATGATCCGGACAGCCTTCCCACAACCCGCCTCCGTTTCGCAAACGGACTTATCGTAGAAATCAAGGACACTGAGATCGGCCAACTGCTCCCTTGGAAGGCATGCGTTGGGTGTTTAGAAAGACAAAGGTGCAGAGAGGGGATTTACGCCATTCGCATCACCCACACGGGAGTGCTCAGGCTTTGCATGTTAAGAGAAGACATTGGATTTGATCTCTTCAGTTTGGCCGGGCGTGATCTCCAGGCGATCACTCAGTTGATCAAGGAGATTTCGTGGAGGGAGTGGCGATGCAGTTCATCCTGATTGGACCACATGGAGTTGGCAAGACAACCCTGGGTCGGATTCTCCACCAGGAGATGGGATGGTTGTTTCACGATGAAATCGGAAAAATCCTATCCGAAGACAGAAGGTGGAGGCCGATGGGTGTTGGTCCATTTGACCCACAAGAAGCTTTTGACCGTGAGGTGTTTCGCCAAGAACTGGAGCGGGATCAACTCTTTCGCCAAAACCGAGGCGTCATGCGCATCGTCGAGACCTGGCATTTTGGGAACTATGCTTTTGCTTCCAAGCGTTTGCCAAAGCTTGCTGAGACAATGTGGCAAGAGGTTGAACAACGAACCGATTTCTCTGATGTGGTTGTGATCCCTCTCGAAGCCAGTCGGGATGCACTGGAGCAAAGAAAGAGCTACGACGAACCAGTCGACACCTTCATCGAGGTTGCAAGGGTTGCACTTGAGAAGGCGTCTTCGCTTGGCGTCCAGATCACATCACCCATTCGAAACGACTATGATTCGCCGTTGAATGCCGCGATGAGATTGAAGGACATCATTCTCTCTCAACTGTGGAGGGTGCGCCGATGAGCGAGAAAGCGATCTACGTGACCCCAAGGGGAATGGCATTGCTTGTTGCCCGCCTAAGGGCAGCCCAGGCCGCCTATAAGGCGGTGTGTGATGAGAATCCCCAAGCCCGGGAGGCAGGCGATGGCTCGTGTGGCACGACAACTTCGCTTTCGAGGAAAACCAACGGCTTATGTTTCAGCTTTCGACAAGAATTCGCGCGATCGAGCGAGAGATTGAGCGGGCTGTGGTGATCACGGAGCCACCACCATCACCATCCAAGGTGAGCATTGGAACAAAGGTAACGTACCAAGTCGAGGGCGAGAATCATCCTCGAACTTGCGTGATCGTTGGGTACGGAGAAGGCGACCATCAAAAGAAGTGGGTTGCATATGATTCGCCAATAGGGGAAGCAATTTTGGGTGCTGGCTTGGGTGAGGAGGTGGAAATTCCGCGCGGGTCTGAGGTGGTGATCGCAAGGATCATCGATATTCAGCCGGCAGAAAAGGAGGTGTTTGGATTGGAGAATGCAAGAGAGTGAAGATTCACCTAAAGACCAGGACGTGGTGGATAAAACGACCAGGGTTTTGTTTTTTCAGGCATTACATGGGAAATGCAGAAGGGATTGGAAGAGGATTGCCTTGCTTTCTCCTTCGAGATCAGTGGATTGCTCTAAGGAATTGGTTTTGGTTTGGACAATCGCCGATGAGGTTTATGGTTGGTTTTGGGCGGTGATGACAAGCACTTGCCTTGGAGGAAGGCGGAGGCAAGGGTGATCGAGGCGGATCGAAGGCAGTTGCTCAAAGGGTGAGCTGGCTTTAAATCGCAAAATTGCTAAGGTGTTTCCCTCTGGGATCAGGGCTTGTTCGTTGGAGACATCAAGCGCACCTTCGCCAAGCTCAAAGGGAGGCGGGTCACTTTCAAAAATGACTTGTGCTTCGCCGCTTTCAAAATCAAAAGCCACCAAGCGATCACCTTTCGCATTTTCAAAAGAACCTGAGCTTACGTAAAGCAAGGTGGAGGTGGTTATGGGGATGAGGCCGTTGCTTGGGTGAGGGAGGGAGGGGATCAGCTCTGGGGTGGCTCGCCTGAGCTCGAGAAGGTGGCCGCCTTGGATGCGGATCTGAACGAGCCCGGCCCTTGGCGGTGGGCTTTCGCTAAAGGCATCGCCTCGGCACAAAGCAAAAGCAAAAGAAGGAGCAGAGGGGGCAGAAGCCACCGCACCGCAGTTGCTAAGCCCAGGGAGCTCGAGGATTTCAACCCTTCCTGAGGGAGGATGCCACAAGGCGAGGGCTCCAGGCCCTGTGCGACGCAGGGTGAAGGAGGAGAGACGAGCCAGACCAACGAGAACGTATTCCTCACCATTTTCCTCAAGCCGAGCAAGACCAGAAGGGCGAGCGTAGTAGATCACCCCATCGATTTCGGTATCAGCCCTCAGATCAACCCGCCCTTCGATCTCATGGTGGTTCGCATCCAAAATGAGCAAGTCATTGCCATGGGCAATTGGAGAAACCCCGCTTCGTTCAGGAGGGTTAAAACGGGTGATCACCCACCTCCCATCGCGAAGGGCCAAAAGATCATGGGGGTTTGGGCTTGTGCCACTCGTGCGCCCCCCACGCAGGTCCCTTTGAAAAAGGGCAGAGGGATTTGAAAAGGGGATCACGGTGAGCACATCTGTTTGAAAGCGGTCAATCAAAACCAAAATTTCTTTTGATGGAAGGGAGCGAGGAAAAACAACATCCCCCGAAAGGGTTGCCACAATCCGAGGAGGACGGGTCCCAGAGTCAATCCACGGAAAAAGGGTGCCATCACCCTTTTGGATCACGACTTGGGTTGAGGCGTAGTCGCTTAAAAGGAGCGCAAGGTATGGCTCCGAGATGGGTGCAAGTTCGCTTTCTTTGCAAGAAGCTTCCTTCCTTGCACAGGCAAAAAGCAGGGAAAAAGCAAAAGAAAACCAACGTCTCAACGCCACAGATTTGAGGATTTGAGAAGGCCAAAGGAAGGCTTCTAGAAGCCCAACCCCACTGCGCCGCCAAAGTTGAAGCCATACAAGTTATAGCCCCCATTGAGGATGAGCTCGAGGTGACGGATGGGCTTAAAGCGCAAAGCGATTCGTGGAAGGTCGACCCAGAAGAAAATGGGAGGCACCCCGCCACTTCCAAAATAGTGGGGATTTGGCCCGTTCCGAGAGTCTTGGGCAGGATCTCCAGTCTTGTGGCGTTGGTAGGTTCCTCCCCGTTGCCGAGCATCGTCAAGACGACCTGCTGAGCTCCGGAGCTCAAGAGAATTTTCGCAGTAGTCACCGCTCATAGGCATCCCGGGGCCATTGCAAACATTCAGGCGGCCAGTGGCATTGTCTCTCCAAGCTTCCGTCCGCCAAAGGTCGCCGAGGACACCGCCAAAGCCCAGGCCAAAGCCGATATCGATGGCAAACCAAGAGGCGACGTTCACTGCCCAGGAGATCAAAAAGCTTCCAAAAAGCACGGAAAGATCGGATTCAACGAACTCCCACTCGCTTTCACCGTCGTTTTTGCCTTTGTAGTAGCCTTTTGCGTAAAATCCAAGGTGCCAAACCTCAAGCGTCACTCCCAGGCCGTTTTTGCGCCAATTGAAATACCCGCCAACCCCTAGGTTGAGGGGCTCTCCGGTTGAGCCTTGCCCAGAGGAGTAGTCGACAAAAATCTGCTGGATGAAGGTAGGTACCACCACCCCTCGGAGGATTCCGCCAAAGTGGTAGTAGCTCACGTCTTCGATTTCTGTGGGGTCGAGAGGATCTTGCTTTGTGGTGAGCCCTTTGGGCTTTCCCCCTTCCTCGGCCACGGCCTGTTCATCGCTCAGCTTGCCTTCTGATTCGTCCGAGCGGATGACGCGGGTTGGGCGATTGTCTGGGGCAAGAGGAGGAGCCCCCCCAGAAGTGCCAGCACTGCCTTGCGAAGAACCAGCAGCGCTTGGCTGGCCCTGAGCCGAGGCAGATGCCACTAGAAACACGAAACAAGCCAAAATGACCTCTTTCAACTCGTTCCAACGCATCACAAAAGCTCCTTTCCACGAAGAGAGCTCGATTTTAGAGCTTAGATTACATCAACTGCTCCAACATTCACATCGACATCCGATCTCGAATGCACAAAATCCCTCAAACGCGCACGCAGTTCCGACCGCTCCGCTTGGCTTCGTAGAGCTTTTCATCGGCTGCCTTGATCAGGCCCATCACGTCTTGCCCAGGCACAAGTTGGGCTCCGCCAATCGAGATCGTGACGGGAATCTGATTGCCTTCAAAAACGAAGGAAGCGGCTTCGATGCGTCGTCGGAGATCCTCGCCGATCACAGAAGCCCCGGAGAGGCTTGTTTCTGGCAAAATCGCACAGAATTCTTCCCCGCCATAGCGGCCAAAGGTGTCGTCGGGCCGAAGGCGCTTGCGAACGATTGTTGCCACTTCTCGCAAGACGTGATCGCCTGCGAGGTGACCGTAGGTGTCGTTAATGCGCTTGAAGTGGTCGATATCGAACATGAGAATGGAAAGGGGGCGCTGGTGGCGAAGCGCTCGAGGCACCTCACGCTCAAGGGTTTCGAGAAGATAGCGCTTGTTGAACACATTGGTGAGGCCGTCTTTGATGGCGAGCTCGTGAATCGCTTCGTGGTATTGGGCTTCGACGTCAGAGCCGCTCAGGTACTTGAAGATGGTGTCTCCGACCTTGATTTGATCTCCCCGCGAGAGGCGACGCGCTTCGCCTCGAAAAAGCATGCCGTTAAGCATCGTTCCGTTGGTGGAGCCCACATCAACCACGTACCACTCCGCTCCTCGTCGCTCGATTCGACAATGGCGGCGGGAGATGCTGTCATTGTCGAGAAC
>JANWYL010000280.1 GCA_025056955.1 Sandaracinaceae bacterium
CAACCCCAAAAAAGTTTGGGTACCCAACAACAACGCAAGCTGTATTTGAATCCAAAGCACCTTCGAGTGCGTTGATATCGGTGCAGCCATCCTCTGCAAATCCGATGGTTTCAACCGCCATTCCCGATGAAGCAACGTAGGTGCGGCAAGTTTCGACAAGGTCTGGGTGCAAGGCTTCGCTGAGGATCGCTTTTGGTCGCCCTGTGACACGACGGGCCATGAGCAAAGCCTCACCCGCCGCGCTTGCAACGTCGTACATTGAAGCATTCGCGACATCCATCCCAAAGAGTTCACAAACGATGGTTTGGAACTCAAAAATCGCTTGAAGGGTTCCCTGAGAAACCTCCGCTTGGTAAGGGGTGTACGCGGTGTAGAACTCGTTTCGCAGAAGCAACTGATCCACAACTGGAGGAATGTGATGGTGATAACAACCACCTCCCAAGAAAGAAAGAAAACGAGCCCCCTCGTTTTTGTTGGCCAGAAATTCAAGGTGACGCATAAGAGAAACCTCATCTAGAGGAGGTTCGAGAGGAATCTCACCATCTCGACGAGCATTTTCTGGCACTTCCTGGAAGATGGCATCGATCGAATCGACACCTATTATCTTAAGCATTTCTTGGATTTCTTCTTCAGTGTGCGGAAGGTAGCGCATCACTCCTGCGCATAGCGCATCCTTGAGGAAAGTGCATGTACCCTTTGGTGGAGTGCTTGTGAATTTTCACAAACTAGCGTCTCACATCAAATTCGATTTTCCAACGCTCTCCAGTGCTTTCGCTGATCGCCTCGAGCCGCAACACGCCAAGCTCAGTCACTGAGGCCTGAAGCCTTACCGGAACAATGTCGCCATTTCGGTGACCAGCAGCAGGATCGGCTGGCAGAATCGCTTCAATCGACGGAAGCTCTTGGAGCTCTTCGATGCGTTCGATGATGGTTCCCGGTTGGTCATCGCGGCGCGTCGCACTCTCAAAGAAACGGAAAGCCACTGGCTCGCCAACCACAAGGCCAAGCAGCTGAGGAGCAGGTGGCGCACTTATCCCTTCCTCGAGGCCAAAGGGAGCAATACACAACGCTGACAAGGGAGGCTCCATCCCAGGAATAGCCGGAACAGCTCCCTCGATTCCTACATAATAGCTCTTGGCAATGCCTCCCCGAATCCGCACCCCCTTGCCCCTGCGAACATAGGCGTAGTACGCCGCTCCTTTGGCCACCGCGAGATCGAGGTCAGCTCCCTCAAGAAGACGAGGTGGTTCACCCCCATCCTCAATGATCCACTGAGAAAGCACTTCAAAGATGCGCCGAGCCAAGACCTCGGATTTGAGAACGCCCCCGTTAAAAAGCACCGCTGAAGGATGGATGAACGAAGCGCTCTTTCCAAGAAAGGCCTGAGGAATGAGGTCGCGTGCGGCATCGACATGCTTGCTTAAAAAAGCGGCCAAGTGACGGGTGATGGCAGGATCTTGTGCATAGGGAAGGCCCATGGTCCTGATCGCACCACGGGGTTTGCTCTGTGGCCGCTCGCTCGAATGAACGAAAGGAAAAAAGCCATCAACCAAAATTGACTCCACTTCGTTGGCAGACAGCTCTGTGCGAATGCTCCCTCCCACAAGGCGGCTGCCACGCCCAGGAATCACGATCGGCACAGAAGAAGGGCCTTCTTTCGACAAAAGCTTTTCCTTTGCAATTCGGCAAGCATGCGTGAGCAGATTGACCTGAAACCCATCGAGACGGTGGCCTTTCTCCTCAAGCTTGCGCCTCACATAGGAAGCCAAAGCCAAGTCCATGTTGTCGCCCCCAAGCAGAATGTGATCTCCAACCGCGATTCGAGAGAGCACCAACGAGCCACCTTCCTCGCTCACTGCAATCAAACTGAAGTCGGTGGTTCCGCCACCAAGATCAATGACAAGCACGACGTCCCCCACCCTGACTTGCTTGCGCCATTGGCCCTTCGTTCCTTCAATCCATGCGTAGAAAGCTGCCTGCGGTTCTTCAAGGAGCACAGCATGGCCAAGTCCTGCACGCTCAGCTGCTTCGCTTGTCAGTTCCCGCGCTCCAGGATCAAAAGAAGCAGGCACAGTGATCACCACATCCTGCTCTTGCAGGGGAGCGTCAGGGTGTGCGTGATTCCATGCATCGTGAAGATGAATGAGATAGCGGGTCGATGCTTCGAGAGGAGAAATCCGAGGAATATCTCCCTCATCGTGAAAGATGGGAGGGGGAAGAATAGGGGCCCTTCGATCAACCCCACCATGACACAACCAACTTTTTGCACTTGAGACCAAGCGGATCGGTGTTTTAGCGCCCAGCTCCCTTGCAAGTTCACCTACAATGTAGTCAAGATCATCCCTCCACGGAAGCACCGTAGAGTGGGGAGGAAGCTCTTGCGGATGTGGTAGGTAGATGAAAGATGGTAAAAGAAATCGTTCTTCGAGCTGACCAACCGCAACGTGTTGAGGAATTCGAGCCACGTGGAGCGCCACGTCCTCACCCTCGCTCAAGTCGAGGTCAACGTAGGCCAAAGCAGAATGGGTAGTGCCAAGGTCGATACCGACTGCGTACGAAACACCCATACTATACCTCTATTTCTGCAGAGGCGATCACTGTCACATCGTGCCCTTCTGTCATTTTTGGAAGTTTAACCTCCTTCACTCTCCACCCCCGGTGAGCAACTTTTCCTCGAAAAGGACCCGTGCCAGTTACTTGTCCAGTGATGTGAATTCGACTGGGATCGTAACCTTTTTCGATAACCACAAGCGCCCCCTCCTCTTCAGAGATCACTGGCTCGATTGTGAAGTGCTCTCGAATTGCACGGCGGCAGCCTTCGTGAACAACCCTGGCAGCCGCTCCAACGCGCTCGTCTGAGTAAGCTCCGAGGTCTTCTTCCAGAAAATCAATAAATCGCCCCTCTCTCTGGAGAAGGGCAAGGAGTTGCAGAGCAGATTCGGGGCCTGCTTCCCAAATACCAGAGCCTGCCGGAGAAACCACTTCTCTTTTCTCTTCAATGCGATTTCGCGAGGCCTTTCGCACTCCAGTGTGCTCTTCAGCTTCGGTTTCAACCGCGTCTTCTCTGGCCACCTGCTGACCAGGACCAGGTGTGGTTTTCTCGTGTTCTTCTTTTGCTTCGAAGGAAACTCCTGAGTGTAAGAGATGGATCTTTTGCGCGAATTTCGAATCAAAAAGGATCCGAAAGACCACGGCCAAAGCCAAAATCAATCGAGCAAAAAAACCCATCGGGTACTGCT
>JANWYL010000281.1 GCA_025056955.1 Sandaracinaceae bacterium
ACCGCAGTCGCCACAACATGAAGCAGGGACGATCACACATTCATCGTGAGAAGAGCAGCGCTTACCCGCCCCATCAGGCTGAAATGGGGCATCAGTTGACGTTGAAGTGCTTGGGCAGCCAGTGGCAATGAGGGTGAACCCAACAATCAAGGTGGGTGCAACCAAGTGGTGAATGCCGAAGCCCAAAGAAGCACCCCTAGCCAAACGCATCCAATCCTGTGATGTCCTGACCGACGATGAGGGTGTGGATTTCATGCGTGCCCTCATAGGTGAGCACTGTTTCGAGGTTGAGAAGATGCCGACCAGGGGGATAAGCATGGGTGATGCCGTTTGCACCGAGAATTTCCCTTGCCAGTTTAGCACACTCGATGGCCATTGCGACGTTATTGCGTTTTGCCAGGGAAATTTGCGCAGGTCGCACCTTTTTGCTTTCTTTCAGGCGCCCAAGCCGCAAGGCGAGAAGTTGTGCCTTGGTGATTTCCTGCACCATGTGTACAAGCTTCGCTTGGGTCAGTTGAAACTGGGCGATCGGGCGACCAAATTGCACCCGTTCTTTGGCATAAGAGAGGGCGCACTCGTAGCAGGCAATCGCTGCACCAATTGCACCCCAGGCGATCCCATAGCGGGCTTGAGAAAGGCAGCTGAGGGGCGCTTTCATGCCGTGAGCGAGAGGCAAAATGGCGTCCTCCTTGACACGCACACCCTCAAGCACGAGCTCTCCAGTTGAACTCGCTCTCATCGACCACTTGTCTTTCATCTCCAAAATGGTGAGCCCAGGGGCATCTCGCTCAACCAGAAAACCTCGCACCTCTGAGCCTGGGCGCTGATCACCTTCACCTTCGAGTTTTGCCCAGACAATGCAGATATCTGCAATTGGTGCATTGGTGATCCACCGCTTTGCCCCATCGATCTCGAAGCCTCCTGGAATCCGTTTTGCCCGGGTTTGCATTTCCCTTGGGTTCGAGCCCACTTCAGGCTCGGTTAAACCGAAACACCCAATCCATTCGGCACTAGCGAGCTTGTGAAGGTAGTGTTTCTTTTGTGCTTCACTGCCATAGGCCCAGATCGGGTACATGACGAGAGCGCTTTGGACCGAGCAAAAGGAGCGGAGTGCCGAATCACCTCGCTCGAGTTCTTGCATTGCAAGCCCGTAGGCCACCTCACTCATGGTTGGGCCGCCATTGATATCGAGGGTGCCCCCTAAAATGCCAAGCTCAGCGAGTTCGGGGATAAGCCCTTTGGGGAAAACGCCCTCTTCAAAGTGCTTGGCAATTGTTGGAAGAACCCGATCTCGAACAAAGCGACGCACTGCGGCCTGGACCAGCGCCTCTTCTTCGCTAACAAGCTCCTCAATGCCGTAGTAATCAACTCCGAAGTCCCAAAACTGGGGCATTGGCTTCCTCTTCAGCCTTCAAGATCCAGTGGGATTTGCACCGTGTGCCCCCAATGCGGAGGCGTAGCTCCGGGGGGGAGCTTTCTTGATCCCCAAGCGCTCTCGTATTTCTTCAACGCGATCCTCACGTTCCCACGGAAAGAAACCACCCTCCGGCGGTCGCCCGAAATGGCCATAAGCGGCGGTTGGCCGATAGATTGGACGCAGGAGGTCCAGGCTTTCGGTGATGGCTCGGGGGCGAAAATCGAAGATTGCCCGCACTGCCTCTTCGATTTTGCGGTCATCAACTGCTCCAGTGCCGAAAGAGTTGACGTAAATTCCCATTGGTTGGGCAAGGCCAATCGCATACGACACTTGGATTTCACACTTCCGAGCAACTCCTGCGGCAACGAGGTTTTTCGCAACATAGCGGGCGAAGTAGGCAGCGGAACGATCGACTTTTGAGGGATCTTTGCCGCTAAATGCTCCTCCTCCATGGCGTCCCATTCCGCCATAGGTGTCAACGATCACCTTGCGACCGGTCACACCAGCGTCTCCTACCGGGCCGCCAATGACAAAACGCCCCGTTGGATTGACATAGATTTTTGTATTGGCGTCGATCATTGAAGGGGGGCACACCTTTCGGATGACTTCTTCGATCATGGCTTCACGGATGGTTTGCTGGCTCACATCTGGGTGGTGTTGGGTGGAGATGACGATTGCCTCGATGCGCCGAGGGCGACCATCGTTGTCGTATTCGACGGTGCATTGGGTTTTCCCGTCGGGACGAAGCCACGGAATGATTCGAGTTTTGCGTAATTCAGCCAGGCGTTGGGCCATGCGGTGCGCAAGACTGATCGGGAGAGGCATGAGCTCAGGTGTTTCATCGATGGCAAACCCAAACATGAGCCCCTGGTCACCAGCTCCTTGGTCCTTGCTTTGGCTGGTTTCGGCATTCACCCCCATGGCGATATCGGGGGACTGGGCGTCAATCGCCGCAAGCACTGCACAAGTGTTGGCATCGAAGCCAAGCTCGTTGTCAACGTAGCCGATCTCCCTCAGCGTTTGTCGGGCAACGCTAACGTAGTCCACACAGGCACTGGTTGTGATCTCGCCTGCGAGCACAACAAGACCGGTTTTCACGAGCGCTTCGCATGCCACCCGCCCCTTTGCATCCTGCGCCAAAACCGCATCAAGAATGGCGTCAGAAATCGCATCACACACTTTGTCTGGATGTCCTTCTGTGACCGATTCCGAAGTGAAGATGTAGCCCATGCTTAAATCCTTCCAGCTATTTAGTTGTTTTTCTGAGGGGGATTTTCACAGTTGTCAACAAACGCATTGCCTCCCTCTCCTTACACCCCCTTGCAATTGTGCTTGCAATTGTGATTTCGAGCGATAGACCAGACGTGCCCCACGATGCCCCAAGTTCATGTGGTCCAGCATCCTCTGATCCAACACAAGCTTACGCTCATGCGCCGGCGCAAAACTTCAACGAGCCAATTTCGGCAGCTTCTCGAAGAAATCGCAATGCTTTTTGCTTACGAAATCACTCGCGACTTCCCGCTTTACTACGAGCACATCGAAACCCCACTTGCCAGCATGAAGGCTCCTCTCATTGAGGGCAAAAAGCTCGTTGTGGTCTCGGTTCTTCGGGCGGGAGAGGGGATCGTAAGGGGAATCCTCAACGTGATCCCATCGGCCAGGGTTGGTCATATCGGAATCTATCGAGATCCTCGTACCCTCCAGCCTGTCGAGTATTTCTTCAAAGTACCGAGCGATTTGAGTGAGCGGGATGTGATCGTGTGCGATCCGATGCTTGCAACCGGAAATTCTGCCGTGGCAGCGGTGCGCAGGGTGGCT
>JANWYL010000282.1 GCA_025056955.1 Sandaracinaceae bacterium
ATGCATTGAGTGCTTCAAGTTTCTTAGATAAAAAGAATTGCGAATATATATTAACTCCAATTGACGTGAGCCCAACAAAAGCGCAAGCCATGAGGCCGATCGTGAAAAGAGCAAAACCATGCTGAGACCTTTTCTGGAAGAGAATGGTACCAACTAAAAGCACCAAAGACGCGATAATGTTTACTATTTCGACACCAGCACCAATCAGTGATATCAATTTCAAAGATGAGAGCGCATCTTTGACCGCTTGCGCGAACTGAGGTTCCACACCGTCCAACTGGTCTTCATTGATTTTGGATGTGAGCGCTTGGATTCCGAAGCCCCCCAACCCGAGGAGTGTAGATGAAAAGCAACTGCACAGAAGGCCCAAGATGCTTCTGAGGTAGCCAATTACGACTGCAACCCAGAACCAAGGCGATGTGGGTTTGGACAAAGAGTGAGCTTGAGTCATATTGCTTGCGCACTTATAGCGAGGCAATGCGAAAAACACAAGTGCCAAATTCAATTTTTTGAACTGCTCAAGATGGAATAGTTGATGTTCACGTTTCCCTATGCTGGAACTGGCTGCGCCGAGCCGCTTATGACTACCGGAAATCGATGCCTGATTTGATTGCAATCGATGTTTTTTGTTGTTTTCATTATGATTTTAGTAAATGAATTTGGAAAACTTGACTCCGCATGGGTTGCATACAGGCATTTGACCGAATTAAAAGCACGGTTTCGAGAATTGCAAATATTCTACGGAACCATTCATGATGCTCGACGAGAATCAAACGCAAAAAATGACTCCGAGCTGCCTAGATGCATCACCAGAAAGCGAATTGGAGTTTGTTTGGCAATCGCGGAGCGTCCTGGGCTTTTGAAAGCGGCTTTCATCGGTGCATGGGTGCCGTTGGAAGGAGCGACCACTGGGGGTTATCGCGTTCGACGCGGCGGAGGTCCCACTCAGAAGGAAAAAGGGCCACGGGCCGACCGTCGATGTCGGTCACTGCCATGGGCACGCGGCGGGCTTCGAGCTCGGCGCAGGATTGGGCGCCAACCACCCATCGGGCGCAGACGTAGGGCAGGCGCTCAAGCGAAATCTTTGCGCCATATTCATGCTCCATGCGGTACACAAAAACATCGAATTGGAGTTGGCCCACGACTCCGATGATTGGGTCCTTTTCGCGGCCGGGCTGGAAGAAGAGCTGAAGGGCGCCTTCCTCGGCGAGTTCTTCGATGCCTTTTTGCATTTGCTTGCGCTTCAGGGGATCGAGAAGCACCGCGCGGGCAAAGTGTTCGGGCGAAAAACGCGGAACTGCGTCGAAGGTAAATGGTGTGCCTGTGGTGAGGGTGTCACCAATCCGGAAGATGCCTGGATCGTGAAGGCCGACGATATCTCCAGGCCATGCCTCGTGGATGGTGGTGCGTTCATCGGCAAAGAGCTGTTCGGCGCGGGCGAGTCGGATTTCCTTGCCAAGGCGGAAGTGGTGCACCCTCATGCCGCTTTCAAATTTGCCTGAACAGATGCGGATAAAGGCCACGCGATCGCGGTGGTTGGGGTCCATATTCGCTTGCACTTTGAAGACGAATGCACTGAACCGTTCATCGCTGGCTTCGATGCGGCCGATTGAGGTTTCCCGAGGGCCTGGCGGCGGGCAAAGCTCAGCAAAGGCTTCGAGAAAAGGTTCAACACCAAAGCTCGTCAGCGCACTTCCAAAAAAAAGCGGAGAGATCCGACCCTGAAGGAAGACAGCCTTGTCAAAGCGATCGCCTGCCTCTCGAATGAGTTCGATCTCTTCTCGCAATTGGCGGGCGGCGTCGCTGCCAATCAAGGCGTCGATTTCAGCATCTTCGATGCCACGGACCCGCACGGGGGCGCGGCTTGCGTTTTTGGCTGTGCGGTCGAAGAGCAGCACCCGGTCGCTGTCGAGTTCATAGACACCCTGGAAGCGCTCACCTGAGCCGATGGGCCAGGTGCGAGGGACGGCACGCATCCCAAGGGTTTCTTCGATTTCGCTCATGAGCGAAAAAGGATCGCGGGCTGGCCGATCGAGCTTATTGACAAAAGTGACAATCGGAATGCCCCGCATTCGGCACACATGGAAAAGCTTTTTTGTTTGCTCTTCGACGCCCTTGGCCGCATCGATCAACATGATGGCGCAGTCAGCAGCGGTGAGGGTGCGATAGGTGTCTTCAGAGAAGTCTTGGTGGCCGGGGGTATCGAGGAGGTTGAAGCGGATGCCTTTTGATTCGAAAGGAAGAACCGAGGTGGTGATGGAAATCCCTCGCTTGCGTTCAAGTTCCATCCAATCGCTTGTGGCAGCGCGCTGGTTTTTGCGCGCCCGCACCGCTCCTGCTGCGTGGATTGCGCCGCCATAGAGCAAGAGCTTTTCCGTGAGGGTGGTTTTTCCGGCGTCTGGGTGAGAAATCACAGCGAAAGTGCGTCGGCGAAGAAATTCGTGCATGGACATCTGCAGAATTGAATGTGCACAATTGAAAATGAATGAAAGGACAAGCAAAGCGTTTTTTTGATTGCTAGGCTTGACACAGTGAAGGCGAAAGCCAAAGCCAAAAGAAGTGGCCTAAGAAAATTCCGCCGCTGGGCGGTGCTCGTGGCCTTTTTTGCTGTGCTTTTGCCTTGGGGCACGGTTTTTGTCACAAGGGTAGGAGCCCTTGGCGAGCGCCTGAAGGGGCTGGTGATTGGCGTGATTCGCAAGGAGCTTGGTTGGGAGGCACAAATGGGTGGGGTGTCGGTTCAGCTCTTTCCTTTCGAGCTTGCGCTCTCCCAGGTCAAAATCGATGACCCGAATTATGGCCCCCTTGCGCAAGTTCAAGCCATCAAGGTGAAGCCAGCGCTCCCTCCGCTCCTTCGAGGCAGGCTTGAAATTGACACGATCACAATTGAGTCGCCGCGGCTTTGGCTTATTGTGGGGGAGGAGGGGATCCGCAACTGGCCCCGCATCGAGGGAGGGGGAGGAGGGGGAGGGCCGACCTTGCCCTTCCGCCGCCTGGCGATCCACCATGGAGGGCTTGAGATCGACGGAAGCGATTGGTTCAAGGCGAGCGTGGATGGGATTGAGGCGGAGGTGAAGGCTGAGCTCAAAAGCCGGGTCGGCATTTTCATCCAAGCGCAAGGCAGGGTGGAGCGAGCGGGGCAAGCCCACATCGTATCGAAGCTTTTTCTTTCTGCTCACATCGCCCAAGATGGTGTTGAGGTG
>JANWYL010000283.1 GCA_025056955.1 Sandaracinaceae bacterium
GAGTGAGCCATGCAAAACGTGCGTACATCCACCTACATTATGGGATATGGGGGAGCAATTCTTTTGATTTTGGGGCTGACCGCTGCTGGATACTTATTGATTCAAGATCCAAATAGCTTTGTTCGTCGTTTGTGGGCTCGATACGAGGCAGCCCTTGAAACAGAAGCCCGATTCCAGTTATGGAAGACGACTGGGGCTCGAATTGCGAGAACCCAACTGGGAATTGTGCTCTTTATCATGGGAGTTGCCTTTGTATCGAGAGATTGGTTGTTGTGGGCCATCGTGCCGCTTTTTATGCTTGCGCCTTGGTTTTACATTCGCAGCGAGCATTTTCGGAGGGTTGAGCGAATCGAGCTCATGCTCGATGGCTGGCTGCTTTTGGTGGCCAATGCACTCAAAGCTTCCCCCTCGCTGGGAGAAGCGATAGCGAACTCTGCAAGATTGGTGCGTCCGCCAATCAGTGAGGAGGTCGACCTTGTGATTAAGGAGGTGAAATTGGGAACTCCTCTGGATCAAGCGTTGTTGAACATGTCGAGCCGTATCGGGAGCCGGTTGGTGTCAGGAGCCCTGGCCACTTTGCTTGTTGGGCGGCAAACGGGTGGTGATCTTCCGCAAATTCTCGAACAATCAGCAGCTACCCTTCGAGAAATGCAGCGCCTTGAAGGAGTTGTGCGCACCAAAACAGCCGAAGGAAAAATGCAGGCCTTTGTCTTGGCTGTTGTACCTTTTGTCCTGGTAGGGGGGTTTTACTACCTTGACCCCACCTACATGTCTCCTCTTTTTGAGACAGGCCTTGGGAATGCCCTTTTGGTCGTTGCTGTCATCCTTTGGTTTTCCGCAATCATTGCCGCTCGGCGGATACTGAATGTTGACATTTAGAGAGGGGAAGGCTGTATGACGAGTGCGGTTTATGCTTGGATTGCAATAGCAATGATTGTGAGTGGGATTTTTTGGGGGTTTTACACGCTGGCTTCCGCCAAGCCGCAGCCACAGCCTCATCTTGGATTCAAAGGGCTAAGACGCAAGGAAGCACTTGAAGAGGGAGGATTGTTTGCTGCTTTTGAGCCCCTCGTTCGGCTTGTTGCCAGTTGGGTTGCCTACCTTCCACTCCATGAACAAAGGCGACAAAACGAAGAGCTTCTCAAGCACTCGGGGCATTATTTGGGCTTGACTGCAAATGAGTTTTTTGCCCTGTCTTTTCTTGGATTTGTCGGGATGAGCTTGGTGGGGCTCTACCTCACTTACCTTGCAGGCTTGCCTCCGATTCTTTTCACAGTGTTTGGAGCAATTGGGGCAGCGATGCCGTATTTTCAAATCACAGGCGTAAGGGACGAGCGCTTCAAGCAGGTCAACCGTGGGTTGCCTGCTGCCATCGATCTTGTTTCTTTGTGCATGGGTGCTGGTCTGGACTTTCCCGGCTCTATTCGGCAGCTGGTTGACAAATCTCCTGACAAGCGAGATGCGTTGGTTGAGGAATTCAGCTGGATTTTACAAGAACTTGAGCTTGGGAAAACCAGGCGTCAGGCACTTGAAAACTTCGCCGATCGTGTCCCCACGGAAGCGGTGCGGGATTTTGTTGGAGCTGTCGTGCAAGCCGAGGAAAAAGGCAATCCATTGGCTGAGGTGCTGAGGATCCAGGCCAACATGTTGCGCATGCGCCGCAGTGTAAGGGCGGAAGAACAGGCTGCCAAAGCAGCAGTGATGCTCATGGGGCCATTGATGTTGATTTTCGGGGCAATCATGATTTGTTTATTGGGACCTTTCATCATCACAAGCATGGAAGCAGGCGTCTTTTAGGGCTTGGAGGGAGAAGGGCATGGAGGCGTATGTTGAAGTGATCAGGGAGGATGGGACCCTCGAACGGATCCGCATCGAAGGTGAGCAGATTACGGTGGGCCGTTCTCCCACCGCCGGAGTTCCCTTGCCGGATTTGCGAGAGCTTGAAGCAGAACACCTTTTGATCGCTCCCAGAGGAGAAAGCTGTTGGGTTGCATGCAATCAACGCGCTCGGGTGCCTGCGAAGATCAATGGTCAGCCTTTCATGCAGGGCATGGTTCCATGGGGCACTGTTATTGAGCTTCCAGGTGTACGGATTCGAGTCACTGATCGACTCCCGAAAGAGGTCAAAGAAAAGTCCAACTCTTCACTGGTGTTGGTTGGCGGAGCGGTACTCATCATGCTGCTTGTTTGGATGATGGGTGGAAGCAGTGAGCCGGGGCTTGAGGTGCATCCGCCAGCAGAGCCTCTGGCCCTCTTTGCGAATCAAGAGCAGTGCCCTGCAAGCGGCACAGCTGCCCTCAAGCAAGCTGATTTATTCGCTGAAATGGCTTTGGCGAAAAGTGAACGTTACCCTTTTGATTCCTCAGATGGAGTGGAATCGGTAAGGCTTTATCGACGTGCGGAAGCCTGCTACCGCTTGGTTGGTTTGAATGATGCAGCACAGCAAATGAAGACTGAGGGAGATCATATGCAGCAGCGGGTTGAAGAGGATTACGCTGCTCACCGCTTGCGTCTCGAACGTGCCCTTGAGCAAAAAAACTTTGAGGATGCGTTGTTTGAGATTCAGTCGCTTTTGGCTTTGTTGCGCAAAGAGTACCAGCCGGAGGGTGAGGTAGGGTCAGCGAGCAGTCAACCTGCCTACGTCCAATGGCTTTTGCGCACGAAGCGCCACCTTGAGCTTTTGTCCAAGGGCAAGAAGGCGGCGCTATGACGACGAAGGTAGGCCGTGGTTCAGCTGATGTTGTGGCTTGTCACGATTGTTGCGGTGCTCAGTTTCGGATGTGGATCTGGAGCAGAGGTGCGAAAGACTGGAAGAAGTTGGGATATTCTCCAGTCGGTCAGCGCAGAGGAGTTGTGGAGGCGGGGGGTGGCGTTGGCACAGCGTGGGGACTATACCCGAGCAGAGCAGTACCTTTTGGTAGCTCGAGACAAAGGTGTGCCTGAGGAGCGGGTTCTCCCCTGGCTTGTATCTGTGTGCGTGAGGGCATCACGGCTTTCTGCAGCTGTGTCTTACGCTGAGCCTTATCTTGAAAGGCACCCTGATGACTGGCCCCTTCGCACTTTGGTTGGGAGCTTGCACTATGCCCTTGGGAGGCTGAATGAGGCGCGCAAGCATCTTGAGAAAGCAGTCGAACTTGCCAAAAAAGACCCAAGGTTAAGGGAGGGCAAAGCACCGGCAGAGACGCACTACCTTTTGGCCG
>JANWYL010000284.1 GCA_025056955.1 Sandaracinaceae bacterium
GACTTGACTCGCCTCAACAATGCCCCCACCCGCAAAGTAGACCACCTCGTGGGTTTCTGGCTCGCAAGGGAAAACCTGGAAGGTGCGAATCGCCACTGAAAAGTCAACCCCCCCTCCGTGGTCGATCGCACCGATTGCCCCGCAGTAAAAGCCCCTGGCAAAGCCCTCAAGCTGCTCGATGAGTTCGATGGCAGAGGGCTTGGGTGCCCCCGTTACACTCGCAGGGGGAAAGAGCGCAACGATGAGCTCGCGCAAACGCAAATCAGGCCGAGCGCGAGAGCAAACAGTGGAAACCAGGTGGTGAAGGTGGCGGTACGGCTCAACCCGAAAGGCATCTCGCACGCGGACACTCCCTGGCACCGAAACCAAGGCGAGATCGTTTCGCACCACATCGACCACCATTGCGTGTTCGGCATGCTCTTTGGGGTCAGTGGGAAGAATGGCTGCTGCGCGCTCAAAAGCGACGAGGTCGCTTGAAAGGGTCCCCTTGATTGGGCGCACTTCCAAGAAGCCCTGCCCACGGTCCCAGCGCAAAAAACGTTCCATCGAACGCGAAATCAAGGCCAGCCCATCGCTTTCGATGAGGGCGCCAAGTGGCACAGGGCTTTCGGTGCGGGCCACGAGGGCAAGGCGCCGAGGAAGCGAGGGGCCACGCGCAAGGGCGCGCCACCTTCGGGCCAGGTTGATTTCGTAAACGATCCCATCACGGATTTGCTCGAAAGCAAAGCCAATGGCCTGGGCATGTCGCTCGCGCGCTTCGCATTCAATCAACTCAAGCGAGATGGGGGCTTCTTGGGGAGTGCGCTTCATTAAGGCATGCACTTCGGCCTCAAGCCAGCGGCACGCTGGTTCACTTGCTCCAAAAAGCCACAAGCTGCCATCAAAAGCATCGAAAATCAAAAGGCTTTCAAAGCGGTGAAAGATGGCAAGCGGAGCAAAGCGAAAGTGACGAGGCGAGGCGCGAAGCCGAAAAGCAGACGGCATAAGCCATGCCAAGTCATAGGCAATGGCACCGATCCAACGCGGAATTCGGTAAGGGGAAAGGTCCTGAAGGGGCCAACTGGCAGGCATCTCGATGCAAGCCAACGCCTTGAGGCAATCTTCTTCGAGGTGATCGAAAAAGGAGAGGGGATCGGGGTCGTTGAAGGAAAGCAAGCGGGTCTCGACGGGGTGCAAGCCCAAAAAAGAGTAACGACCAAGCCCGCTTCCATCATTTCCGTCAAGCCAAGCGATGGGACCAGAAGGTGCTCTGGCCACAAGGAATGCCGGCTCCATGCTGCCCAAGTTTCGCAAGCAGAATGAATTCATGGGCTTCATGTGAGGGAGCAAAGCCTCTCAGTTCAAGGCCTTCTCTTGGAGTGGACTTTCAGCGAGAATCCATCCCCCAAGGAGAAAGCCGTGCAAGTTCTCATCGCCGACAAAATCGCTTCCTTTGTTTCAGGGCGCCTTCAAGATCTCGGCGCGCGCGTTGAGGTAGACCCCAAACTCGAAGGCGAAGCGCTCGCCGAACGGCTTGCAGGGCTCGATCCCGAAGTGCTGATCGTTCGGAGCACCCGGGTGGAGTCCTCCCATTTTGCCAAAGCACGCTCGCTGGCGCTCATCATCCGGGCAGGGGCTGGGGTCAATACGATTGACGTCGAAGCGGCGAGCCAACGAGGCATTTACGTTGCGAATTGCCCAGGAAAAAACGCAGCCGCAGTGGCAGAGCTTGTCTTCGGGCACTTGATCAATCTGGATCGCCGAATCGTCGACAATGCCCTCGCCCTTCGCAAGGGGGAGTGGAACAAGCAGCTTTTTGCCCGGGCCAAGGGCCTGCGTGGGAGAAAACTCGCTGTGTTGGGCGTTGGGGCTGTCGGACGTGAGGTCATCGTGCGTGCCAAGGCCTTCGGCATGCACGTGAGCGCGTGGAGCCGTAGCCTAAGCCCGAAGGAGGCCAACGCATTGGGAGTCGAGTGGGCCGAAACACCTGAAAACGCTGTCCGCGATGCCGATGCCGTCACAGTGCACTTGGCGCTTGCGCCAGAAACGAGGCAACGGATCGGGGCAAGCGTGTTTCAAGCAATGAAGCCAGGCGCGTACTTCATCAACACCTCGCGGGGCGAAATCGTCGATGAGGAGGCGCTCCTTGAGGCCTGCCGCACCAAAGGCATTCGCGCAGGACTCGATGTGTTCTGCAACGAGCCAAGTGCAGGCCAGGGGCAAGTTCAAAGCCCGCTCTTCGAAGAGCCAAATGTCTACGGAACCCACCACATCGGCGCTTCAACCGAAGAGGCAGAGGAGGCCGTAGGTGAAGAAGTCGTGCGGATCGTGCGGGCATACCGCGATGGGCTCCCAATCCCAAACTGCGTGAACCTCGCCACAAAAAGCGCCGCAACCCACCTCGTCGTGGTCCGTCATGTGGATCGGGTGGGGGTGCTCGCACGGGTGCTCGGCATTTTGGGAGAGGCCGGGCACAACGTCGAAGGAATGCAGAACATCATTTTCTCGGGCCACGCGGCAGCATGCGCGCGCATTGAAATCGTTGGCGAACCTGCACCTGGGGTGGTTGCTGCCATCTCCCAAAGCCCCGATATCTTTGCTGTGACGGTCTCTCCCCTCAGAACATGACGCCAAAGCCCAATCCCAAAGCGTTGACAGCCAGAAACGAATGGTTAAGGCTTTTTGCATGCTTTTGCTTGGCTTGTTTTTTGTTCTTGCATCCCTTTGGGGCTGTGGAGGTGGTTCTGGGCCAGTGGATGCGGCGCCCTCGTTGGACACAAGGCCGCGCCCTGATGGAGAGGGGATCGATGCCAACTCTAAACCCGATGCGTGGGTTGGAAGTGAGGCCTCTTTTCATGAGGCAGCTTTTGGGGATGGGTCTGAGGGGGGAGTTTTTGTCACTGATGCCACACAAGATGCAAGCCCTGCTGACAGTTTCATTGCCCGAGATGGAAGCGGCGAGTGTGCCTTCACCTCTTTAGAGTGGCTCCGCGTAGACAACTTCGAGCTTCACGAAGCTGCCCCACTTCACGCAGGGCGAAGCTTTCGGATTGCTGCCCACACCATCCTCCCCTCAGGTTGCCACTTGCGCGCGATGCCTCTTGTTGAAATCGATTCGAGCAGCCGCACTGTATGGATTGGCCTGCGAAGCTGGGTGGCAATAG
>JANWYL010000285.1 GCA_025056955.1 Sandaracinaceae bacterium
GAGGGGGTTTGGTTTGGGGAGGCTTTTATGCATGTGGGGAGGGGCTTGGTCCAAAGCGAGGATGCGAGTGGTGTTAAAGGGTGTTTTTGAGGGTTGAGGTGGATTTTTTGGTGTGGTGGTTGGGTTGTGGTGGAGTTGGGGGCCCGGCCAAAAGAAGGTGGGTACGCAAAAATCGTGTGGTGGGTGCGGTCGTTGTGCGCATTCGTCTTGCCTGATCGGCCTGATTGCTTTTTGTTTTGGCCCTTCTATGCATCAGTGGCTGTGGGGGGCACCAACCCTTTGGCCAAAAGCAAGGAAGGGCACTGCCCAGGGGGGCGTTTTGGCGTTGGGTTTTGGTGATGCAAGGTGCAGGGCTGGATTTGTTTGGTAAATCGCGCCCTTGGGTGAGGCAGCAGGTGGTTCGAGCCAATGGCTTAGGTTGGGTGTAGCTCGTTTTAAGCGCTACTCACCCGCACCCTTCCACCATTCGTTTTCAGGAGCTTGGGGAGGTGGGGATGATGGAGGAGGAGGTGGGGGAGGGGGCTCGGGTGGTGCTTGAGGAGAAGGCTGGGCCTGGGCTTGGGCGGCCTTGCTTTTCCCTCGACGACCACGGGGCTGGGGAGGGGGTGGGGGAGGGGGGGCTTCTGCCTTTTCGGGGGCTTCCTCTTCGCTTGCCCCAAGAGCACTCCACCATTGGGGAGGGCCTCCTTGAGAGTCGCTTGGGGGCGAGCTGGTTGGTGCCCCAACTGGCACCTCAGGTACAGGGGCCCGGGGCTTGCTCTCAGGGGCTGGCCTCTTCTCCCACCAGGCAATTCGTACAGGCTGACTCGCTTGGGCGAGGGTGGTCACGCGGCCCGCCTCTGCCCGACGCACCCACCACGTCCACCAGGGGGCATCGGGAGGAATCCGCTCCTCGAGGATGTTTCGCACTTCTCGGCTCCCACTGGCCCAGCCTTCGCGCAAAGAGAGGGTGAACTGCGCCCTTTGCCTCCGGCTCCGCATTTCAGGGAAGCGCATCGCCACAATCACCGACTTCAGGCACTCATTGAGCTCCGGCGAAGATGGGGTGATTCCAATGTCGCTTGCGCGGCCATCGTTCGAAAGGATGAAAACGATTCTCAGTTGCCCAAGCTCCGGGTTGCGCTCGAGCTCTGGAACCAGGCAGGCGCGAATCGCATCGATGTGGCCGGCAAAGGTCTGGTCGATCTGATCTTGGCTTAGCTGTTCGGGCAAGGCGGCCCGGGCTCGGCGGGCAGCTTCTTCGGCCGCTCGACGTGCCGCTTCGGCTTCCTTTCTGGCCTCTTCTTCAGCCCGCTTGCGCTCCTCCTCGAAGAGCTGGTTAATGGCCACCCCAAGCCCCTCTCGCGTGTAGGGGTCAGAAGAAATCGATGCGAGAAATTCTCGGTCTTCTGGGCTTCCTTTGATGAAAATGGCCTTTGCCACCAGTGCGAGCACCTCTGGCACTTCCGCCAGCGCGGAGTCTGCCTTGTACATCGTGAGAAAGCGCCTGAGGGCCGGAACCACTGAGGCGTCACCAAGCTCTCCGATGGCCTGAGCGATCAGCACAAGGGAGGGTGCAGGGGTTTCATGGTCGAAAAGGTGCTGCATCAGCAGGGGAAGGACCTCCTTGGCGCCACTTGAAACGAGGGAAGGAACGATCACCTCAAAAGGCGGCGCTGCGCTTTGTTCAAGATAGTCGTAGCGGCGCTCGAGGGCCCGGAGCAAATGCTCCTTGCCGAGCTTGCGGCCTTTGAGGACCAAGGCCAAGGTGTCTTTGAGCGGCCGCGGCATTGACCCTTGTTCGTAAAGATCGAGGAGGTCCCGTGTGATTTGAGGGTCTGGCAATTCGCCGAGGAGACGAATGGCAAGGGCACGGCCGCCAAGAAGGCGGTTGTCAGGATCCAGAATCATCGAAATCAGGCTTTGTCGGATTTCTGAGGGTGAAGGGGGGGCAATTGGAGTGAGCTGATTGAGGGTGATTGAGGCCGATGCAAGCGAAAGGGGGAAGTGCGTTTGCCACCTTTCTCCCCCACTTTGGGCATCAAGCAGCTTGGCACTCCCCCTCTCCCCAAGCACAAAAAGCCCTTCTTCTTGTGGGGAGGCAGCAATCACATCCTCGTCCAGGGCCTTGGCCCAACGAAGGGTGCCTTGGGGATCGAAGGCAAAAACATAGCGGTAGTAGACGAGGTAGGAAGTGTCCCCAGCCAGACCAATTGCGCCATCTGGTTTTAGGCGAGGGCGCAAGTAAGCCCGAATGCGCCCCCTTGCGCTTCGGGCGCCAGGGCGGGGAATAAAGGCGTCGTCTTCGACGTCGACCAGGCGCTCGCTTTCTCCCTCTCGAAGCGGGGGCAAAGGCGGTAAGGCCGGATCCAAAAAGCGGGCGCGCGCTTTTTTCCCAAAAACGGAGCTTTCGTCCAAATGATAGATGCTCCTATGGCCATAGTAAATGCCGTCCTTTTCAGCCCGCACCCACCCGATGACGTCGTCGGTTGAGCGGATGCGCGCGATCTCCTTCCCTGTTTCCCCGTTGAGCATCACGAGGTTTTGGCGCTCGTAGGGCACAAAAAGCGTTGAGGCGAGCGCAACTGGACGCCCGATAACCCCCTTGATTTCGTGTTTCCAAAGCACCCTGCCTTGGGTGGCATCGATCGCGAAAATCACGCTCTCGCGGCGGGCTCCACCCATCGCACCAACTGAAAACACGGGATAAACGAGGTCCCCGTCTCGATCTCCCCCCACATAGGCGAGATCGGGCAATGGGATGCCCCAACGCCTGCGCCCGCTTTCCAGCTCAAAGGCCACAAGCTCCTTCCGATCGGCACAAAGAACGAGATCGCCAAGAATTTCTGGACGCGTCTCCGCTTCGAAAGGCACCCGCCATTGCTCGCGCTTTGCCTCAAGATCCAAGGCCACAAGCATCCGTTGCTCCTCCCCTGAGACAGCAACGACAAAGGACCTCCCTTGGCCGGCTTTTTGGGCTTTCGATAAAGCCTCAAGAACCGGAGCCAGGTCTTCGAGGCGATTGTCCGGAAATTCATAGCCAAAAGCCGAAAGCGCGGCCCCTCCGCACCCAAGCCACAACAAAGCACTCAAAAAGAAAAGGGCTTTCTTCAAGTCAAGCATGGAAGTGCTCATCTTCCGCCTCCAGAGCCAGAAAGGG
>JANWYL010000286.1 GCA_025056955.1 Sandaracinaceae bacterium
TGCACGGGGATCCCTTCGAGGGGGGGGGAGCGGATGGGGGAGGAGGGGGAGAAGATTGAACAGGAGCAAGCTGGTCCTCAAGCCAAGCCGAAGTGATCCATTCTGCGCTTCCAGAAGCCAAAAAAGCTCCCGAGGCCATCGTTGTGAGGATTCCAATTGCCTGACGCAAAGGGCGTATGGGCACTTCCGTCATGGAGGGCGTGCTCAAAGTCGAGCATTCCACATGCCAACGCCAAGGGTCGAAAAGCCCGAAATTCATTGGCCAAGCCCGACATGCGTCTGACCTTTTGTCATCGATGAGGGAGCACGTGGAGGGGAGCTTTGACATTTTGTCATGACCAGAGGAAAGCCTTTGAGTGATGAAAACCAGATGACTCGATGGATTCTTTTGGATAACCTTCGCCCATGAAATCACCCACGAAATTGAGTGACCTCGATTCAGAGGAACGGCTCCGGCTCATGAAATTTGTGTGCGCCTTTGCCTGGGCGGATCTCAAGGTGGCCGACGCGGAGCGCTCTTTTGTGCGAAGGCTGTTTCGCCGCCTGGCGCTCGGGCCAGAGGAAGAAGCCAAAATCGAAGAGTGGCTTGAAGTTCCTCCTCCGCCTGAAGAAGTCGACCCCAACGATGTGCCGCGTGCCCACCGCCAGCTTTTTCTCAAAGTGATGCGAGAACTGGTTCAAGCCGATGGCACAGTGTCGGAAGAAGAGCGAGAGCTCCTTCAGCTCCTCGAGCAGCTTTTGGCCTAGGGCCCTGTGCTGGCCTGCGAGCGTGGTGAGCAGTCCAAGCGTTACGAGCGGGGTGGGTTATCGCGCCGCCAAGCTTGGATGCGGGAGAAAAAGAGCTCCGTGAATGGCTCGACTTCATGGGGAGGGTAAAGGGCTGCGACTTTTTGGCGGACAGCGTCTTTGGCTTCTTCACTTCCAAAAAATTCCCATGCGACTTCATCGAGATGGGGGAGGTGCTTTGCATTCCATTCTTCAAATCGCTCGCTTTCAAAGATCTCTTCCGCTATTTGGGCATATCGATTGAGCTTTTCTTCAAAAGGAGCCTCTGTTTTGGCGATTTCATAAAAGGGCTCCCAATTGAGGTTTTTACGCATTTTCTTTTTTGTGGCAGCAACATAGGTGCTCCAACGAATATAGGCTTTGACGAGCCAAGGGAAATGATAGTGGAGCGAGGTGACTTGTGAGTCTGGGCAAGGGTTTGCAAAATCAATTGGATACCAAACACCGTCTTTGCGTAGGGCTTCGCAGCTATTGAAATCCCATCCGAAAAACGCGTTGATGGTCAGCGTGATTTGGCGCAGTTTTTTTTCGTCTTCTTTTGAGATGAAATCTTTGGCCATGGTGTAGCGATCGTGGAGGGGAGCACTGGGGTCGTAGAGCACGATATAGGTCTGAGGCCCAAATCCGATGCAGCGGACAAAGCGGTCATAGCCCACGATGGCCGCTTGCGCATGCATGATCATCGTCCCGCTTTCATCATAGGCGCGTTTGAGCTCTTCCTCATTGGTGCAGCGGGTGACAGCTTTCCAACCACCGCCATCATATGGCTTGAGGAAGAGGGGGTAGCCGACGGCTTTGCCGATTGCTCCGAGATCGAAAAGCCGGGCGTAGCGGAGAAGGGTGGGGCGCAGATCGGGGTTTTGGGCATAGCTTTTGGGAGGGATCATCCAAGTGGTCGGGATGGGCATCCCCAATGCCATCATTGCAGCGTAAGTGGTGTGTTTTTCGTTGGCCTGGACGCTCCAAGGATTGTTGAAAACGTAAAGATCGTTGAGCAGAATGGCTTTTTTGATCCATTCGCGACGCAAGTGATACCAGTGGGTGAGCCGATCGATCACGAGATCATATGGAACAGAATCCGCGAGGCTAAAAGGATCAATGGTCATCCGTTCGACTTGGAAGCGAATCACAGTGCCATCGGGGCCGGGGATGCGCAGGTTGAGGCGGCGCATGATGTGCTCGTAGCAAAGAGGCCAGCAGATATCGGCGCCGAGCGAAAGCCCAATTTTTCGGACGATTTCGGTCATACAATTCACCTGTGGAGTTACTCGTAAATCATCATGAGGGGGCCAGGAAAGAGCCAACTTAAGCCTTCTCTCAAGCGATCTCGCCAATTCTCCCAGTTGTGGCCGTCTCTCGCTTCGACAAAGCGCACCTGCATTCCGGTTGAGCGCAGAAGGGGAATGAGGGATCGGTTTTCGTAGATCAGCGATTCATAGACGCCACAGCTCACAAAGACGCGTTCGCTTACGGCCGTTGGGCGCTTGCGGAAGGTGTTGACGAAGGCAACAACCCGGTCAAAAAGCGGGCCTCGCCAGTTGCTTTTTCCGATGTCTGTGAATGCAAAGCTTCCGCTTTGGAGGAGCAGGCGCCCCCAAAAGCCCGGGTAGCGCCACGCCGTCGAAAGGGAGGCGACAGCACCAAAACTTGCGCCCATGAGGGCTCGGCCGTGGGGGCGGGCGATAAGGGGCAGCCGCCGCTCCAGTTCAGGGACCAACTCCTCGGTCAGAAACGCAGCATGGTTCGGATCGTCTGCGTATTCCCGCAACCTGTCGGGCGAGTCGGTAAAAACCGCAACGAGGGGAGGGATCTCCAGGCGGTGGATGAGGTTATCGAGCACGATTTTCATGCTCGCGTAGTTCAAAAAATCGCTGCCATCGTGGACAACAAGAAGGGGATAAAGCCGGGTTTTGCGGAAGCGGGCTGGAAGGTACAGGGTGCAGCGGCGAGGGCCCCTGAGGGCTTTGCTTTCAAAAGAAAATGGCTCGAGGTGCCCCGGCCTGGCAATGGGATCGAACTGGGTCCAGGGCGGAACCACGTAGCCGTAACCATGCACCACGGAATTGGCTCCAAAGGGGTCGCGCGCCCGCCGTGGGTTGAGCGGGTCCTCGATCCATTGGGCATGGCCACCCCGGTGGATTTCGAACTTGTATTCAACCCGCGAGCGTTCAGGGATCTCGAGAACGAGGTGCCAGAGATCTGTGCCCTCAATCCGCTGCAGGGGCTGAGCCGATTCCAAGCCGTAAATCCAGTGGCGCAGTTTGACCGCGTCGGCTTCTCCCCGCCAAACAAAGGTCACGTTTCGGCCTTCGACGAT